>JBOGHY010000036.1:0-51515 GCA_050742375.1 Acidimicrobiales bacterium
ATCCCTTACGAAATGGGCGGTTGGTGCCATCGTGCCCTCATTCGAGCTCGATCGCGAGCACCCTTGAGCTAGGAAGTACCTGCTCAGGGGCTATTGTTTGACATCGTTTTTCAGGGCGAAGTAGCTAGAGCTGGGCACCCCGCCCGCCGGAACCCGGCCAGGAGAGACCCATGCCCCGAGCAGTCGCTCGACGGAGACAGCAATCTCACTGACGGCCACCTCGAAAGCCTCGTCGTTCGCTCGGCTCGGCTTTCTCGACCCCGACACCTTTCTCACGAACTGCAGGGCCGCGCGACGGATCTCCTCGCTCGACGCCGGCGCGGGGTCGCTCGAGTCGGGTCGCTGCAGCCGCACGATGCTCCTGCACATCTCGGGCCTCCTTGGTCGCTCGGGATATGGCCGCCGGGGGGTCGCGGCGGCTCGGACTCGCTCCTGGGCTCGCTCCGGGCTCGCCTCGCGCCGGGCTCAGAGCGGGTCGGTGGACGGGCGCCCAGAGTCGAAGACATGCTCGCTCCAGCGCTCCGAATCCCACCAGCGCAGCTCGTGGCGACCCATCGGGTCGGGGTGCCAGCCCGCCGGCACGGCAGGTGCGGCAGGTGCGGCCTCTGTATCGGCTGGTTGCCCTGTCCGAGCCTCCGAGTGCGCGCCGGGCATCGACAGGGATCCGGAGTCCTCGTGGCCCTGGGTCCAGGGCGCATCGCCCCAGCCTGGGCCGTCAGCACCTGCCGGGGAGGGCGCCGAGATGCCCGTCGGCCGCACCGTCGCGTACCCGTAGCCACCCATCTTCAGGCCGTAGCCGGTGGCCACCGAGGGCCCGAGGTACCGTGCGCTGCCAAAGCCGAGCATCGGAAAGAAGACGAAGGAGAAGACGAGCAGCCCGAGGGTGTAGCCGAACCCCTTGCCGAAGCTCCTGGCAAGGTCGTAGCAGAGCACGATCGCCACGACCAGGTTGACGAACGGGATGAGATAGAGGAGGACCCACCAGCCCGAGCGCCCGACGATCTTGAAGAGCACGTAGGTGTTGTAGATGGGCACGATGGACGCCCATCCGGGCCGGCCCGCCTTCTGGAAGATCCTCCACATCGCGGCCACCTCGAAGATGAGCAGCAGGATGAAGACGACGATCGCACCGGCGCCGATGCCGCCAGAGACGGTGGTCTGCACGACCGCGGACAGGCCCATCTCCTCCCCCGTATCTCCGGCGCCCCTCGCCGTCATATCCAGGCTAGTTGTCCGGCTCTCGCCCCGGGGTGTTCCTCGCTCCCCCGCATGATCAATAATGGTCCCGTGGCCAATCTTGGCGACCCCCACCTGCGCGCGTCGGACGAAGAGCGTTCCGCCGTCGCCGATGAGCTCGGCACTCACTTCACCGAGGGGCGCCTCGACCAAGGCGAATTCGACGAGCGCCTCCGCCTCGCCATGACGGCCAAGACCCGCGGGGACCTCTCGGGGCTCCTCTCCGATCTGCCGGGCCCGCCTCCTCCGGTGCCGGCGGCGCCGAAGGTGCCCTGGTGGAACTGCTGGATCAATCCGAGCGGGAAACGACTGCCGCCCCTCACGGCGTGCGTCATCGTGGCGGGCATCGTCATCATCGCGACGGGCCACTCTTGGGGAGCTGCCTTCCTCGTGGTCGTGGTCATCGCCCTCGGGCGGATGCGGCGGCGGAGGCGCTACGCCCGCTGGCACTCCCACATGCACGAGCACGGCCTCGCCCACACCCACGAGGGGCTGCCCGTGCCGGAGATGCACCAGCTAACTCCCGGACACCTCTCGAGCGCGCAGCCGGCGCCACCGCCGGTAGGACCGGCCTACCCGGCGCCCCCGTACTCTTCGGCCGGCTGGCCGATGGCATCACCTTTCCCTCCGGGCCGACCGATGGCGCCTCCGCCGGCGGTCCCGCCCGCGTCACCGCCCCCGCCGGTACCGCCTCCCCCCGCCTCTCCTCCCCCCGCCTCTCCTCCCCCCGCCTCTCCTCCGCAGGCCTCTCCTCCCCCCGCGTCTCCTCCGCAGGCCCCACCCACCTATCCCCCCGCCTGACGAGCCGCGCTTGGGGCGCCGTGCCTATCACGGCGCAACCGCGCAACCGCAGATGTTCACCCCTTACTATCGTACGGCGATATAATCTCTGAAAGAGGTGATGTCGGCCGTCGAGCCGACTCGAAGAAGTGGCGAGAAGGGAAGCATCGTGCTTTTGGAGATCGTGGTCGGAGTGCTGATCGTGGCGTTGGGACTAGCCACCATGGTGATGGCGATCGTGGGGCTCGGCGGCATGATCGGAGCAGTTCGCATCGTACGTTGCGCCAATTGCCGCCACCTCGTCATCTCCTCGGGGACAACGGTGGTCAGCTCCTGCTCGAGCTGCCGCCACCCTGTGCTCCATCACCCGATCCACGCCCTGCACGACGTGCACATCGTCGGGCATGCGGCTCGAAACGACTGCCGCGCAGACTGAAGCTCAGCCGGCGGCGCCTTCCGAGCGCGCTCTTCCGCCGCTCGATGACGACGACCTCTTGCCGGACCTCCCGCTCAGCACGTCTCGAAGCACCGCCGCCCCGGAGCGCTCGAGGTCGCGGGTAGCCGTCACCAGGACGAGCCGGGAGCCTGCCGCACGAGCCCGAAGATCATCCACCTCGGCCCGCGCCGGCGCCTGGCCGAGCTCGGCACGGTAACGGCGCGCGAATTCCTGGAATCGTTCCGGCACGTGCCCGTACCAGGTCCGCAGCTCGGCAGTCGGGGCCGCGTCCTTCGCCCACTCCGAGAACGGTGCCCGACTCTTCGAGATGCCCCGTGGCCAGAGGCGGTCGACGAGGATGTGGACGCCAGGAGCCGTAGAGGGCTCGCCGTACACGCGGGCGATGCGGACGCCTGGTTCGAGAGCTTCGGCGCTCCGGTCCTCGGGCTCCGGGGGGTCGATGGAGGCAAACCCGTGCGTCGTCTGAACTGGTGCCAGCCCCGCGGAGAGCTCGGCGAGCTCGGGCGCCATACGTTCGAGCTCTTCGAGATGGAGCGTCGAGAGCTGCTCGAGGCGTCTAGCCCCCAGTTTCGTGAGCCTGAGCCGCACGACGCGGTGGTCGTCGGTATCGCGCACGCGGGTCACCAGCCCGGCGACGTCCGCCCGGTCGATCAGGCCGACGGTGCTGTGGTGGCGGAGCAACAGGTAGTCGGCGACCTCTCCCACCGTCGGTCCCCTCGGGTCGTCATGGCCTCGGATGGAGAGGAGCAGCTGATGGTGCGCCGGGGTGAGGCCGGCACGGCGGGCCTGCTGCTGGCTCCAACGCTCGAAGTGCCGCAGGTTGGTCCGCAGCCCGAGGAGGTGGGCATAAGCGGCGTCGGGCAGCGGCATGGCATCAGGCTAACCGCAATGCGATTATGTCGTACTAGGAGTGGGACCCGCGGCGTAGGGCTCGTTCCGATCACGCCCCGATCTCGGTCACCGGCGGACCTACAGTGCCCAGGTGGACGACGAGCTTGCCTTTCTCGACGCCACCGCCCAGGCGCAGCTGATCCGGCGTGGCGAGCTGTCTCCGGCCGAAGCGGTGAAAGCCGCGATCGACCGCATCGAGTCGCTCGACGGGGCGATGAACGCTGTCATCCACCGCCGCTTCGAGGCGGCACTCGCCGAGTGCGAGAGGGGCTTGCCGGTCGAAGCGCCTTTCCGAGGCGTCCCGTTGCTCGTGAAGGATCTCTCGGCGGACTCCGCCGGTGATCCAGCCCACCAGGGGTCGAGAGTGCTGCGCGACGCCGGGCACGTTGCCACAGCCGACTCTTGGCTCGTCGGGCGCTACCGGAGGGCGGGCTTCGTCATCGTCGGTCGTACCAATACCCCTGAGCTCGGCCTCACTGCGGTCACCGAGCCGCTCGCCTACGGCCCCACCCGCAATCCGTGGGATCTCGAGCGCTCGCCCGGTGGCTCGAGCGGCGGCTCCGCCGCGGCGGTGGCGGCGGGGCTGTGCCCCGTGGCGCACGGTAGTGACGGCGGTGGATCGATCAGGATCCCGGCCAGCATGTGCGGCCTCGTCGGCCTCAAGACGTCCAGGGGCCGGACCACGATGGGACCGGACCGTGACGAGAGCGGCCTGTCGGTACAGCACGTCCTCACGCGGTCTGTGCGCGACACAGCCGCAGTGCTTGACGCCACCGCCGGCCCCGGACTGGGCGATGCCGTTAGCGCCCCACCACCCTCGCAGCCCTACTCGACCGAGGTCGAGCGGAGGCCGGAACCACTCCGCGTGGCTCTCCTCGCCCATAATCCCCGCGGAGATCTCCACCCTTTCTGCGAGCAAGCCGCCCACCACAGCGCCGAGATCCTCGAATCCCTGGGCCACCACGTCGAGGAGTCCTATCCGAAGGTGCTGGACGACCCCACGGTCGGCAGGCGGTTCCTCGCAAGATGGTCTGTCAATGCCGCCCTCGGCGTCGCCGCCCTCGGCGAGCTCGCCGGTCGCGAGCTCGGGCCTGGTGACGTCGAGCCGCTCACATGGGCCTACGCCGAGCAGGGGCACCGCACGAGCGGTTTCGACTACGCGCTCGCGCTGGCCGCCTCCTCCCGCTTCACGAGGGAGATGGCGAGCTTCTGGGAGAGCTTCGACGTCCTCGTCACCCCCACCCTCGGTGAGCCGCCGCCGCTCGTCGGCGAGCTCACACCTCCGGCCAACGACCCGTTCGGGACCCAGGACCGGATCTCGGCCCTCGTGCCGTTCACGACCCACTTCAACGTCACGGGCCAGCCGGCCATCTCGCTGCCCCTATTTTGGAGCGACGACCACCTGCCCGTCGGGACCCAGTTCGTCGCTGCCTACGGCCGCGAGGATCTGCTCATCTCGCTGGCCGCACCGCTGGAGGAGCCCGAGCCGTGGGCCGCCCGCCGCCCTCCGCAGCCCTTCGGTGCGGGCGGCGGGCGGCCCAAAGGTTGAGCCCCGCGCCGTCGGCGAGGCAACCTGGCCTCGCCACCGCCGTTCCACCTCAGTTAAAGGCGCCGTCGTTCAGAAGGACTGCGGCTCCACGGATCTCGCCGTTGGCGAGGTCCCTCAAGGCGTCGTTCGCCCGCAACATCGGGTAGGGCGCCGTGGTGGGCCGCAGCCCGATCCGGACTGCGGCGTCGAGTAGCTCGACGCCGTCTTGCCGGGTATTGGCGGCCACGCTGCGGACGTCCTTCTCCCCGAAGAGATGGGCGGCATAGCTGAGCGGCGGGATGTCGCTCAGGTGCACGCCCGCGACTACGAGGGTGCCTCCCCGGTCGAGGGCCTCTAGGCAGCGTGGCACGACCTCGCCCGCCGGGGCGAACAGGATCGCAGAGTCGAGCGGTTGGGGTGGGCGGCTCTCGGCCCCCTGGGCCGTCGAGGCTCCCAGATCGACGGCGAGCGCACGGGCGGCGGCCGAGCGCGTGACGACGTGCACACGGGCACCACGAGCAACCGCCAGCTGCAGAGTCAGGTGAGCCGAGGCACCGAAGCCATAAAGACCGAGACGGCCGCCCTCGGGCAGGTTGGCCCGGCAGAGCGCCCGGTACCCGATGATTCCGGCGCACAAAAGTGGAGCGACCTGCTCGTCGGAGAGCTCGTCGGGAAGTGCGTAGCAGTAGTCCTCGTCGGCGACGGCGTACTCGGCAAAGCCACCGTCTCGATGCCATCCGGTGAAGGTCGGCTCGAGACAGAGGTTCTCGCTGCCATCGGCGCAGAACCGGCAGGATCCGCAGGTGCGACCGAGCCAGGCGATCCCGACGCGATCTCCCAGTTGGAAGCGGACGGCGCCGTGGCCGACATCGTCAACGATGCCGACGACCTCGTGGCCTGGGGCGATCAAGCGGCGCTGGGGCGGGAGGTCGCCCTCGGCGAGATGCAGGTCGGTCCGGCACACCCCACAGGCGCGGACGCGAACTCTCACCTGGCTCGGGCCGGGCTCGGGCAGCGGGCGCTCGATGAGATGGAGAGGGTGCGAGTCGATAGGGCCGGGGAACTCGACGGCGAAGGCGTGCATGCTCGGCGTCACAAGAGAAGCGTCACATATGGCTCGCGGGTCGGCAACGCCGGCCGGTTCAACTTTCGCCGAGGCCCGATCCGTAACGCTCGTCCCGCCAGCCGAGCGCCCGCTTCAGGCCCTCCGAGGCGACGATCCGGTCGAACTCCCGCTGCTCGGGCGACTCGGCGGCGTTGAGGATCGCCGACAGGTCGAGGTTGTGAGCGACGGCCTCGTTAAGACCGGCAGCCTGGAACGCCCGAACGAGCGAAAGCTTGGTCATCTTCAGTACCGGGAGAGGGGCGAGAGCGATCCGCTCGGCAAGTCGGCGCGCTTCGGTCTCGAGCTGTTCACCCGAGACGACGCGGTTCACGAAGCCGAGCCGTTGCGCCTCGACTGCATCAACGGTGTCTCCCGTGAACAGCAGCTCGTTCGTCTTTTTCTGGCCGATCACGAACGGCATGAGGAGGGTGACCGGCCCCGAGCCGTAGCGGATCTCCGGCTCGCCGAAGCGGGCGTCGTCTGCCGCTACCACGAGGTCGCAGGCCATTGCGAGCTCGCAGCCTCCTGCGAGGCACCATCCGCGCACCACTGCCATCGTCGGCTTGGGAAAGGCCCACAGCTCCATCGTCATGGCGACGTCACGAGAGAGGGTCTCGTGCCAGGAGCAGGCATTCTCTCCGTCGGCTTCTTCGGTCAGGTCGTAGCCGGCAGAGAAGGAGGCACCCGCTCCGCGCAACATGAGGACCTTCGTCTCGTCGTCCTCGGCGACCTCTCTGAGCAGGCCCTGGAGCTGGTAAACCACCGCGTGGCTTAGGGCGTTGAGCTTGTCGGGTCGATTGATCGTGCAAGTCCCGATACTGCCCGTCCGTTCGAAGGTCACGAGATCCACTGGCCGACGTCCTCTCCTTCTCTCACCGAATCGACAGCGCATTCCTCGACGACGACGAGGCCATCGACGGCGATCACCTCGTCGCCCCGGACCACAAGGGGGTTCACGTCCGCCGAGACGATGTTGGGATGCTCGTGGGCGAGCGAGGAGAGACCAAGGAGCACGCGCATCACCTTGGATCGGGCCGCAGGGGCCAGGAGCCCCGCCAGTCCCGGTACCGAGCAAATGAGGTCGTCCGCCCGCGCGCCGTCGAGCGGTCCGAGGGCGCGGGCGACGATGCCAACCGCCTCTGCGACGGCGCCACCGAGACCGACGACAAGGATGGGCCCGTAGGCCGCGTCACGATGTACGCCACAGATAACCTCGACGCCCGGGGGCACCTGCGAGGCGACGAGGACCGGGCCGCCCATGGCCGCAGCCGCCTGTTCCACCTCAGCACGATTGCGCAGCCCGAGGATCACACCCCCGATAGCCTGTTTGTGGGCGGGGCCGTCGATCTTGAGCACCACCGGAAAGCCGAGCACCTCTGCGGCGTCGGCGGCGGCATCGGGCGACGCCGCCCGTAGGTGGCGGGCAGAGGGCACCCCGTAGCGTTCCAACACGGCGGTGGACTCGTGCTCGGACATCGCACCCGGACGCAGCAGGTCCGAAAGTACCACCTTCGACGCGGGAGGAGCCGGAGCCGGCCGAAGCGGTCTCCAGGCGGCGGCCATCGCAAGGGCTTTCGAGGCCGCTCGCGCTCCCCGCAAGAGGGCGATGTCCTCCAGCTGGGCCAGAGCCGCAATCTCCGCCGGCGGGTCGTTCATCTGCGAGGAGATGACGGCGGGGAAGACGTCCCGGCCCCGGACGGCGTCCGCCAAGCCCCGTACGATGGCGGCGCACCAGTCGTTGTCGCCATGGCTGCGATACTGGGTCAGATCCACTTGTGCGACAAGGATGTCGTACCGTCCAGAGTCGGCGAGGAGCTCGAGGCAGCGCGGAAAGACTCGCTCCGGCTCATCGATGGCCCAGGCGTCGACCGGGTTCTGGGCAGGATCGAAGTTCGGGAACTCGTCGGCGAGCCTGCCGGCGAGCAGATCTGGCAACGGTTCGACGTCGAGCCCGGCAGCATCGGCATGGTCGGCGAGCAACTCCGCCTCCCCTCCGGACTCGCACACCGCCGCAAGTCGCCGTCCTTTGAGCCGCCTCTTTCGCCCGAGGACCTCGAGCACCTCGACCAGATCAGGCAGCTCCTCGACCTCGATGATGCCGTGAGCCGACAAAAAGGCCGAGCACGCCTCGGCGGAACCCACGAGCGCTCCGGTATGGGCGAGAGCCACGCCGGCTGCGGTCTTCGACCGGCCCACCTTCAAGCAGGCGACCGGCTTCCCGGCTTCGGCACAGGCCACGAGCGCCGCCGAGAGGGAGGCTGGGCGGCGAATGGACTCGAGGAAGAGCCCCACAGCCGTCGTCTCGGGATCCTTGGCAAAGTGCGCGACGAAGTCGGCGGCGTCGCGGGCAACCTCGCCGCCAGAGGAGACGATGAAGCGGAACCCGACACGGCCGCCGAGGGCGGCGAGACCCTCGGCGACCGAGCCGGACTGGGCAACGACCGAGACGGCGCCGCGACGGAGAGTCTCCGGCAGGCTGCCGATCCAGAGCGAGACCCCGCCCGTGTTGGCGAAGCCCATGCAGTTCGGACCGAGAACCGCCGTGCCTGCGTCGGCCGCCAGCCTGCCGAGCTCCGTCAGTATCTCTCCTGCTTCGCGCCCGGCCTCGGCCCCGAGCCCGGGGACGACGAGCGCCCCCACGCCCGTCTTGACGGCGGCCGTCGCCGCCTCGAGCAGCCGACGATGACCGACGAGCATCACGGCGACATCGGGACGGTCGGGAAGATCAGCTATCGATCCGAAGCACGTGCGGCCGAGCACCGAGCGACGCCTCGGGTTCACCACGAACGCGGGCACCCTCGAGGCAAAGACCTCCTCGACGATTTCCCCGGTCCTGTCGTTCGCTCCGACGAGTGCGATCGAGCGCGGTTCGAGAAGCGGCGTCACCCCTCGCAGAGTCGCGTCCTCGGCCGGCACGACCATCTCGCTGTCAAGTCGGCTTATGGAATCAGCCCTCAGTCCAACCACAAGATCTTGAAGTCGTAGTTGAAAAGCGGCCGGCCGGTCCTGGCCGGGGCTACGCCGTGGACCCGCTTGCCGTGCCCGTCGATGAGCGGCGGAAAGAAGGGGATGATGTAACCGCCGCTGTCGTAGTCGATCCGCTGGAGCTCATGCGCGATCGCGTAGCGCTTGGTGTCGTCGACCGTGGCGAGAGCCCTCTCGTAAAGGGCGATGTACCTGTGGTCGTCCCAATGGGTCTCGTTATAGGGCGACTTCGGCAGCGTCGCGAAGCCGATCTGGGGGAGGTAGCCGTAGTAGCCCCAGAAATCCTGGGCGAAGGTCCAGTTCAAGTACTCGGGCCCGAAGAAGTCGGTCGGGGTGACCTGGTCGAGGTTCACGGTGACGCCCGCCGCCTGTGCCTGCTGCTTGAAGACCTCGGCGGACTTGAGCACTCCTTCGGCAATGTTTCCCGTGACTATGGTGACCGTCAGGTGCTCGTGGCCGGCCTTCTTCAAGAGGTACTTCGCCTTGTGGATGTCCGGATGACGTTGAGGAAGCGATCTGTCGTAAGCCGGGTCGAAAATGCCAAAGACGTCAGTTCCCAGTGTCCCGTGACCCCCGAAGACGACTTCCATCATCTCGCGGCGATCGACGATGAGACGGAAGGCCTCGCGGACGCGAGGGTCCTTGAAAGGAGCGCGGTCAACCCGCATCGTGAACGGGGTCCACCCGCCGCTGTCGGAGATCACGATATCAGCGCCACCGCTGCGCACGGGGGGAACGGCGTCGTAGGAGAGGAGGTTGACAACGTCGACCTGTCCGTTGACGAGCGCATTTACCTGGCTCTCCTCATCGGGGTAGTCGGCGATGATCACCTCGTCCACATAGGGAAGCTCTGATTGCCAGTAATTCCCGTTACGAGTGAAGACGCTCTCGACACCTGGAGTGAAGGACTTGAATTTGAAAGGCCCCGTGCCCACCGGTCGCCTCGGATCGAAATCGACGGGGATGATGTTGTAGTAGTAGAGCGGGAGGGTTTCAAGGAACGTGGCGAATGGCCTCTTGCAGGGGATCCGCACGGTCAGCTTGTCGAGCTTGCTCATGCCGGCGGCATCCACAAAGCTCATCGCGCTGGCGCCGGCTGCCGGGTTCTTCGGATTCAGAATCTGACGGAAGGTGTAGATCACGTCCTCTGCGGTCAGGTCCTTTCCGTTGTGGAAGGTGACGCCCTCTCTCAGGCGGACGGTCCACGAAGTGGCGTCCCTGTTCGGCGTCACCTCTCTTGCGAGCGAGAGCACCGGATGCGCCTCGCGGTTGTGCACGACGAGGGAGTCGTAGAGTTGGTAGGTGCGGGCGTAGTCGGTCTCGTTGAGCGGGTTCAACGGGTCGACTGTGTCGGCGGTCGTGCCACCCGAGAGCGCCGCCCGAAGCGTGCCTCCGTGCCTCTTACGCGTCGCGCCCCTGGCGGGGACGGTGGCGCCCCAGGCGCTCGGATCGATCGCGGCGTCGAGGAGCGCACCCGCCCCGAGCGCGGCACCGGACATAAGTCCCCGGCGGAGCAGCTCCCGTCTCGAAAGCTCGTTGCGAGGCCGTGCTCCTTGGCGGCGCGGTGGCGTGGCGGGCTCGTAGACGTCCATCTCTTAACCTCTCTCTCGCAGATGCCGGAGTGAAACCTACCTGTTGCGGCGCCAGACCCGTTTTCCACACGTGAAGGGCTAAGGCTGCCCGTGAACTGCCGGTTGTGCTTCCAAGTGCTAGGGCTCCAGCGCGGCCTTCTCTGACGAGGTCTGCTGACGTGCTGGCCGGGCTCTGGGGCTCAAGTCGTTGGCCGGCCGCCGGTCAGGAGCTCTTTGCACCATCGGCGCCGTCGACCGGGGCGTAGCGGCGCGCCTCGTCGCCATAGGCATAGTGCTTGGTCATGTCGGCCGAGTAGCGCGACGCCGGTGGCGTCCGCCCGAGCGCCTCAGCCATGGCACGGATGTGATGCGGCCCTGCACCGCAGCAGACGCCGAGGTAGCGAACGCCGGCGGCGTAGGCAAGTCCCGTGAAGTCGGCGATCTCTTGGCGGGTACAGGTAAAGGGGTCGAGGCCGACGGGGAACGGCCGTACTCCGGTCATCGGGTCGCTCAGCGACTGCATCGCGGGCGCGCCGTAGTGGGTCCTGTAGGGCACCGGCAGCGCCGCCACCGGCACGCTCACGCTCCTCAGGATCGAGTCGAGGAAGGAGAGCATCGTCTTTGGCCCGAGGCAGCAGTTCAGCCCGACGACGTCGGCCCCGGCGTCCTCGAGGCGCTTGGCCGTCTCCGCCGCGCTCCACTTCTCCGTGACGGCGTGGCGATGGGAGTCTTCGAAGTGAGGGACGAAGGTGACGACGGCAGGCAGCCCGGCCTCTTTGATGACGTCGCACGCGATGACCGCTTCCCCGTCGGCGCTAAAGGTCTCGCCGATGACGAAGTCGACCCCGGCGTCGAGCGCCCACTGCACCTGCTCGGCGAACATCGCCTTCACCTGCTTCTCGGCGCCGGGGTCGGGCCGGTACACGGTGGTGTTCGAGATGTTGCCCGCAAAGAGAGTGCCCGACTCTTGTGCCACCTGCTTCGCGATGTCGAGCGCTTGACGGTTCAACGGCTCGAGGACGTCTTCCTTCCCGATGACCCGGAGCTTCTCTCGATGGCCGTAGTAGGTGAAGGCCTCGACCACATCGCTGCCGGCATGAACGAAATCTCGGTGCAGTTGGGTGACAACCTCGGGATGCTCGAGCACCACCTCGGGCACGTACGCACCGGCCTGGAGATACCCGCGGCGCTCGCACTCGAAGAGGTATCCCTCGGCGCAGACGACGGCCTCACCGCCCTCGAGCCTGTCGAGCAGCCCCCGCCTCTTAGCCAGCGCACTCTCGTCAGACGACACCGTCTCTCATCTCCCCTCTTCTGTGGTGCTCACCGGTCTAGTGGGTGACCTGGCCGGTCATAAGTCCCCGGCGGAGCAGCTCCCGTCTCGAACGCTGGTTTCAAGGCCGTGCTCCTTGGCGGCGCGGTGGCGTGGTGGGCCCGTAGACGTCCATCTCTTCACCTCTCTCTCGCAGATTCCGGAGTGAAACCTACCTGTTGCGACACCGAGAGCGGTCACCTAGAGTCAACTCCGTCCACTGACAGAGGACGCTGCGGCCACGACCCGGCGCCGGACCGTATCCCAATGCTGTGTGTGCAGGAGGTTGCCATGGCCCGCGACGCGAAGTACGACGTGCTCTTCGAACCGGTCCAGATCGGGCCGAAGACTTTGAAGAACCGCTTCTACCAGGTCCCCCACTGCATCGGAGCGGGCTCGGAAAAGCCCGGCATGCAGGCCTACCACCGGGGCATCAAGGCCGAGGGCGGCTGGGCTGCCTGCTGCACGGAGTACTGCTCGATCAGCCCCGAGTCAGACGACACGATGCGCGTGTCGGCGCGGATCTGGGACGACGGCGATATCCAGAACCTGGCGGCGATGTGCGAACGGCTCCACCAGTACGGGGCCCTCGCCGGCATCGAGCTCTGGTACGGCGGTCCGCACGCCCCCTGCCACGAGTCGCGCGACACTCCGAGAGGACCCTCCCAGATCGCCTCGGAATTCGAGTCCAACATCTACCCGCGCTATGCCGACGAAGACGACATCGCGCTGCTGCAGAAGTACTACGTCGACGCGGCCCTACGAGCCAAAGGGGCCGGCTTCGACATCATCTACGTCTACGGAGCCCACAGCTACCTGCCGCTTCAGTTCCTGTCGCCGTGGACGAACAAGCGCACGGACCGCTACGGCGGCAGCTTCGAGAACCGCGCCCGCTTCTGGCGAGAGAGCCTCGAGAAGGTGCGCGAGGCCGTGGGCGACACCTGCGCCATCGCCTCACGCTTCGCCGTCGACTCGCTCTACGGCGCCGCCGGCGTCGAGCTCGAAAAGGACGGCGTCCGCTTCGTCGAGTACTGCGACGAGCTCGTCGACTTGTGGGACCTAACCGTCGGCGACATCGCCGAGTGGGGCCAGAACGCCGGGCCGTCGCGCTTTTTCGAGGAGAACCACGAAAAGCCCTATACAGGGACGATCAAGCCGGGCAACCACACGAACAAGCCCGTGGTCGGCGTCGGGCGCATCGTCAGCCCCGACACGATGGTCGCCGTCATCAACTCGGGACAATTCGACCTGATCGGCGCCGCAAGACCTTCCATATCCGATCCATTCCTCCCAAAGAAGATCGAAGAAGGCCGTCTCGACGACATCCGGGAGTGCATCGGCTGCAACCAGTGCATCTCACGCTGGGAGATCGGCGGGCCGCCGATGGTCTGCACCCAGAACGCCACCGCGGGCGAGGAGTACCGCCGCGGCTGGCATCCCGAGCGCTTTCACAAGGCGGCCAACGCCGACAAGGGTGTCCTCGTCGTCGGCGCCGGCCCAGCCGGGATGGAGTGCGCCATGATCCTCGGCAGGCGGGAGATGTCGGCTGTCCACCTCGTCGAGGCGTCCAAGGAGATCGGCGGCAACGTGAACTGGGTCTCCTCACTCGGGCACTCAGACGGAAAGGAGAACATCTTCCGCGGCACGGCGCGCGGTCTCGGGGATTGGAAGCGAGTCGTCAACTACCGCCAGATCCAGCTCGACAAGCTGCGCAATGTCGAGGTGCACACCTCGTCGCGTCTGAGCGCCGCAGAGGCGAGGGAGTACGGCGCCGAGATCGTCGTTGTCGCCACCGGCTGCCACTGGGCCACCGACGGCCTCAACTCGGTCACCCACGACACGATCCCCGGGGCCGACACCTCGACGGACTGGCAGCTCACCCCGGACCAGGTGGCGCTCGGCACCAAGCCCGTCGGCCATCGCGTCCTCATCTTGGACAACGAGGCCTACTACATGGGCGTGACGATCGCGCAGAAGCTCGCCGGCGAAGGCCACGAGGTCTACCTCCTCACCCAGCGCGGGGAGCTCGCAAAGTACATGGAGTTCACCCTCGAGGCGCCGATGATGCACCGTGAACTGCATCGTCTGGGGGTGCACATGTACACCGAGACGATGATCGAAGCTCTGTCTCCAGGGGTCGTAAAGTCCTACAACGTCTGGGATCCCTCCCACAAGGAGAACTTCGAGGTCGACTCCGTCGTGCTCTGCACGGCCCGGGTGTCCGACGACGAGCTCTACCACGAACTCAAGTCAGACCCTGTCGCCCTCGAGGCCAACGGCGTCGAGGGCGTCTACCTGATCGGGGATGCCGCCGCGCCGAAGATGATGGTCGACTGCATCTTCGACGGACATCGCCTGGCGCGGGAGATCGACAGCCCCAACCCGGCCATCCCGCTGCCGTTCATTCGCGAGCGCCGCCTTTGGGGAAGCGTCGACAACAAGTCCTACGAGGCGCAGCTCCTCGCCAGCAGCGACATGGATCCGATGCCCGCCTGAGTGCGATTGGCACAGCCACACCGGCGCTCTCGTCGCGGGCCGGCCGGATGGCGCCTGTCGACCGGTCCAGCTTCGTTTAGGGGGTGGCATTCGAGTCGGCGGGCGCCGTTGGAGGAGTGGGCATCCGCTCGTCCGGGCCGAGCGACTCCAAGACGAGCTCGGCGAGCTCCCTCAGCTCGATCTCGCCCTCGTGGCCAGAGGTCTTGATGGCGTCGGAGTACATCGTCACGTCCTTCGGGCAGGTCACCACGAAATAGTCGATCGGGCCGAGCGCGGTCGCCTCGTCGATGCGCTGCTCGCTCGTGCGCCGCGATCCGGGTGACGCCTTCTCCTTCATCCAGATGCGGCCGCCACCGGCTCCGCAGCAGAGCGAGTTATCGCGGTTGCGGCCCATCTCGACGAGCTCGCAGCCGATGAGCTCGAGCACTCGCCTCGGCGCCTCGTAGACCCCGTTGTAACGGCCGAGCATGCAGGGGTCGTGGTAGGTCACCTTGTACCCGAGCCGGCGCGTCGGGGTGAGCCGGCCGGCCCGGAGCAATTCGTGGATCACCTCGGAGTGGTGCACCACCTGCCAGCTGCCGCCGAAGGCCGGGTACTCGTTCTTCAAGGTGTGGTAGCTGTGTGGGTCCGAGGACAAGATGCGCGAGAACCTGCAGGAAGAGATCGCCTTGACGTTCTCCTCGGCGAGGGAGGCGAACAGGCCCTCCTCGCCGGCCCGACGCACGTCACAGCCCGCCGTGCGCTCGCCTTCGTAGAGGATGCCGAAGTCGACACCGCTCCTGTCGAGGATTTGGGCGATCGCCCGGGAGACGCGCTGGCTGCGGGGATCGAAGGAGGCGTAGTCGCCGACGAACCAGAGCAGCTCGACGGCCTCTTTCCTGGCGTCCTTCAGACGAAAGTCGAGCGACTCGCTCCACCTCGGGCGCCTTCGTCTGGGTTCGCCGAAGGAATTGCCGCTCTCGTAGATCGTCTCAAGGGTCGACTGCAGCAGCGGGTCCATCTCGCCCTCCTCGACGAGGCGACGTCGGAACTGGTTGATGATCGGCACGTGCTCGATCCCGACCGGGCAGATCTCCACGCAGGCCATGCACTGGGTGCAGGACCAGATCGACTCTGGCCGCACGAGGTCACCGAGCACCCGCCAAGAAGGGGCCCGGCCGGCCGGCTCTCCGTTCACGCCCGCGGCGCCGGGGCCGACGCCGAGGGCGCGGTGGGCACCGAAGGCGGCCTCCGAGACCTCTCGCAGGTCGAGCACGAGGTCGCGGGGCGAGAGCGGGTAGCCGGCGGCGGCGGCCGGACAGGCATCGGTGCACTTGCCGCACTTCGTGCAGGCGTCGAGCGACAAAAGGTGGGCCCAGCTGAGATCGGTCAGCTCGGCGTAGCCGACCTCCTCGGAAGCCGCCTCGGCGGCAAGCGGCTGGAGGATCTTTCCGGCCGTAGGGTCGCGCAGGGCGAGGTTGGCCGGGGCGACGATCATGTGCATCGCCTTGGTGAAGGGGATCGACGACACGAACATGAGCGCGGCGACCCCGTGGAACCACCAGAGCACGTGGTGGGCGAGCCCGGCACTCCGGCCGACGAGGCCCATCCACCGGAACCACTCCATCAGCACCCATCCGACCGGCGACCAGGCGGCGACCCGTGGAGCCGCCTCTGCCAGGTAGAAGCCTTCGAGGACGAAGCCCGTCAACGCCAGCGCGGCGAGCGTCGAGACGAAGACGGCGTCGCCCGCACGGTAAAGAGCGCGCTCCGACTCGCCCGACGGGCGGTCGGGCCTGGCGTAGTCGAGGCGGCGCGGGCGGCGCAGCCATCGGTTGGCCGCCAGGAGCGCCAGTCCGCCCAACAGGAGGAGTCCGGCCACGTCGAGGGCGAGCTTGTATCCCTCGTAAAAGCCGCCCTCCCAGAATCGCCAACCGAAGATCGGCTTCGTGACGTCCACTTGGAGCCCGAGGATGATCGTCCCGGCGAAGAGCGCCACAAAGCCGTAGAAGACCAGCAGATGCCCGGCACCGGCGAGGTGATCGCGCCGGCGGATGAAGCGGTGCGAAAGGACGACGGCGAGCATCTGCTCGGCACGCCGCACCAGGTGTGAGATCGGCTGACGGCGCCCGGCTCGGTACTTCGAGACGAGCATCGCCACGCCCCAGACGAACACGGCCGTCGACGCCACGATGAGGCCGTACCAGGCGATGACCTCGCCGTGGGAAAGGCCGGCGAAGACCGGCCGGGTCTCCCCCATCGCTCAACGGCTCATGGCGAGGCGGGACGCGCTCCGGATCAATACAGCTTCTCGAGCTCGTCGGCGACCTCGAGGACGTCGACGACCGCCCCATAGTGGGCGACGGAGAAGATGGCTGCCTCGGGGTCGGTGTTCACCGCGATGATGGTCCCGGCCGACTTCATGCCGGCGAGGTGCTGCACTGCGCCGGAGATGCCGAACGCCAGGTACACCTTCGGCTTCACGGTCCGCCCGGACTGGCCGACCTGGCGCGAGCTCGGCATCCAGCCGGCGTCGACGAGCGGCCGGGACACCGCCAAGGTGGCTCCCATCTTCCCCGCCAGGCGCTCGAAGCGGACGACGTTGTCCCGTTCTCCGATCCCGCGGCCAAGGGAAAGTAGGAAGTCAGCCGAGGTGATGTCGACGTCGCCCACGGGGGCCTCTACGAAAGACAAATGGCGAGCCCGCGATTCCGGCGCCTCGATCGAGATCTCGGTGACGGCGGCCGTCCCTCCAGGTTCCGCCGGCTCCCAGACCGTGGGCCGCAGCAGCACGATGGCGGGCGGGGCGCCGACGAGCTCGACCTCGGCGTGCAACTTGGAGCCGTAGAAAGCCCGCCTCGCCATGATCGAGCTGCCGCGCCGTGCGAGGGCAAAGACGTCACTTGCAAAGCCGGTGCCGAGGCGGGCGGCGACCGCCGGCAGGTAGCCCATCGCGCTAACCGTGAAGCCGCCGAGAACGATGTCAGGGGTCCGCGTGGCCACCAGGGTCTGAACGGCGTGCTGGTAGACGTCGCTCTCGAACTCGCCACTCCCCGAGGCGACCGCGAGGACCTCGTCGACCCCTTTTAGATTGGCGGCGCCCGCCATTGCGGCCGGATCGCCGGCGACGACGGCGACGCTGACCGGCCCGCCGAGCTCCCGGGCGGCGGTGACCAGCTCTTTCGTCACGTCACGGAGCCTTCCCTGGAGGTGCTCGGCGACGACGAGGACGCCGCTCATGAGAGCCTCGCGGCGACGAGCTCGGCGACTCGCCTGGCGACCTCAACGGCACCTGAGCCGAGGAGCTCGGCTCCGCCTCCCCTGTCGGGCACGAACATCTTCTCGATCCGGTAGCAGCCCTCGCCCCCGGAGGGCGCCGCGATGACGTCGATCTCCTTCAGATTCGCCTGCTTGATGGCTCTGAGGGTCGCGTAGCGAGGCTCGTTGATACCCGTCTGGATCGTGAGCAGGGCCGGCAGGTCGACCTCGACGATGTCCACAAGGCCCCCCTCGAGCTCTCGGTGCACCGTGGCGCGGCCCCCGCCGTCGGCAAGGGTGATCTCGGTCACGACCGCCACCCGGGCGATGCCGAGCAACTCGGCGAGCATCGTGCCCGTAGCCGCCTGGACGCTGTCGCTCGACTGCACGCCACAGAGCACGAGGTCGGGCTCTTCTTTCGCGAGCGCTGCGGCGAGGGACTGCGCCACAGTGAGCGGATCCGGGCTCGAGGCGTCGAGCTCGACCCGTCGTGCTCGATGGGCTCCCATCGCCAGGCACCGGCGCAAGACGGCGTCTGCCTCCTCGCCGCCGGCGGTGACGGCGAGCACCTCACCACCTTCGGGACATGCGTCGGCGAGCAAGAGCGCCTCCTCGAGTGCACAGGCGTCCCACTCGTTGAGGGAACGCTCGAGGTAGTCAGGATCGACGTCGAGCCCGTCGGCACGCAGCTCCACCTCGTCTGAGAGCACGCCCACCTGCTTCACGCACACAACCGCCCTCACGACAGGCCCCCGGCGCGACAACGATGCCCCTGCGGGAAACTCACGAGATGCTCCCCTCGTCGATCACCCTCGACGGCGCTCCCGTCGGATTAGGGCCGTAGACATAGACCATGCGGGCGTAGACGGGGGCATCGTAACGGGCACTCGAACCGCCCGGCACATGGACGCTCTCTCCCGGTCCGAGCTCCAGCTGCTCGCCATCGCACGAGACGACGAGCTGTCCCTTCAATACGTAGTTGACCTCGTCGAAGGGATGCTCGTCCTCGAAGAAGGAGCCCTCGAGCTCCCACTCGCCCATCGCCAGCTGCATCCATCCGGTCGATGGGCCGTCGAGGATGACGCCGCAGCGCGGGCGTTCGGGCAGCGAAGGAAGATCCACGGCGGGCAACTTGCGGGCTGGCATCGGTGACTCCTTCCTGCTCACTGGCGCGGCGGACAGATCGACAGGGCGTCGAAAGAGCACCCTTCACATCTGGTCCGGTCTCAGGTACTATCCCAAGTGAACACTGTTTCGCAACAGTGGACAAGACCGGCAATGGCCTCGAGGTGGACTCCAAGTTCAGGCGAACGCCGCCTTCTCATTGGAGTCCTCCGAGGGGAGGGGAGCCGAAGCGATGGCGACTGCGGTCATAGAGGAGCGGGAGCTCCTCAAATCCCTCCGCTGGTACGACGGCTTCGTCGTCGCGCTGGCGAACCCGGGCTTTCTCATCGGGTCGCTCGGCTTTGTCATCGGTGCCATCGGCGGTTACGGGGCGATGCTGCTCTGGGGGATCTCGATGTTCCTCGGGGTGATGCAGAACTGGATCTACTCAGAGACCGCGTCGATGTTCCCCGACAAGCCCGGCGGCATCGCCCTCTACGCCAACGAAGGCTGGCGCAAGTACTTCACCCTGGTGGGTCCCGTGGCCACCTTCGGCTACTGGTTCGCCTGGTCGACGGTGCTCTCCATCTTCGGCATCGTCATCGGCACGCTCGTGCAGGCGGAGTGGTTCTCCGGTGCGACCTGGTCGGTCTACGACGGCTCGGTCCACCTCGGGCTGGCGGCTTTCATCGGCATCGGCTGCATCCTCGTCGTGTGGACGGCGAACATGTTCGGGATCAAACCGACGCTTTGGATGGGGTACATCACCGGGGTCTTGCTCATGGTGCCACTCGTCTGCTTCATCATCGTGCCCTACATCGCCGGCGACTGGCACTCGAGCAACATGACGATGAACATCGGCGGAGCCTGGCACGGCTGGCAGGTCGCCCTCGTCTGGCTCTACGTGATGGGGTGGTCCGCCTACGGCGTCGAGACCTGTGCCACCTTTGCACCCGAGTACAAGGACACCATCAAAGACACCAACCGCGCCCTCAAGACGGCGGCGATGTTCTCGCTCGTCGTCTACGTGCTACTTCCCCTGGGCGTCACCGGCGTGACCGGGGCGGCAGACGCCGCCAAGAACCCCTACGGCTTCTACGTCGACGCCTTTCGGACCATCGCCGGCCACGCCGGCTCGGAGGTGATGGTGGTCTTCTTGTGCGCCAGCCTCCTTCTGTCCATGAACACCGCCACGGCCGATGGCTCGCGGGCTCTCTATGGGATCTCAGGCGACGGCATGACGATCAAACAGCTACATCACCTGTCCAAGCACCACATACCCTCCAGGGCGATGACCCTCGACATGGTGATGAACATCTGCCTCATCTTGTTCCTCGCCAACACGCTCTCGATCCTTGTCGCCGGCAACCTCGGCTACCTCACCGCACACCTCTTCGCCCTCACCGGCTTCCTCCTGCTGCGCAAGGACCGCAAGAACTGGCCGCGGCCGATCAAGCTCAGGCTCATCTGGCTGCCGATCGCCGCCTTCCTCGCCCTTTGCAACCTCGTCTTCCTGGTCGTCGGCAACCTCTATCCGACGCTCACCGGCTACGGCGACCTGAAGACGACCATCATCGGCCTCTGCGTGCTCTGCATCTCGATCGTCGCCTACCTGTTCCGCCGCATCGTCCAGGACCGTGAGCGCCCGCACTTACGCGAGCAGGTCCCCCAGATGCCAGAAGCCCAGCCTGCGGTGCTCAGCCCGGCAGGTGTCGGTGGGGGCGCCAGCTGAGCTGACCGTCCGCCCGAGGCGACGGGCCGACTGGACCAGCACGGCGCCGGGGCGGCGCGGGGCCGCTCAGGCGTCGCCGGGCGAGTTCGGAGGCAAGTCCTCTGGGCCGTCGCCGGCACGTGAGACGAGGCAGCCGGCGTTCTCCCGTGCCGCCTTCCAGGCGCGGCGGGCGAAGCGCCTCGGGAGCCTCGACGGATCCGATCCGAGCACCAGCAGACCGGGCTTGCGCTCGGAGACCACCTCCAAGAGCGCAGTGACAGGCCGGGGAGTCTTCACTAGCAGGCGCTCGACTCGAAGCCCGCAGGAGTGCGCCAGCTCGGCGGGCGCGCGCAGGGCGGCGTCCACCTCCGGCGGCTCTTTCAGGTGGTCGACGCCGAGGTGCACCGAGGCCGGCAGCGGCTCGAGCCTGACGACGTTCACCACGATGAGGGGCTGACCGCTCTCGATGGCCGAGTCGACGGCGAGCACCGAGGCATCGTGGTCGAAGGGCACCGAGAAGAACGTGGCCAAGAGGACCGGGCGCCCCCCGCCGACGGCTACGTCGTCTCCGCCGACATGGGCCTGGCGGAGTTGTTGCACGTCACTCTGGCCCGATCTGCCAGGTCGGCAGCGCCCGGGCGCGCCGGCGGACCCGGCGCCGCCAGCGCGGCATGTAGAGCAGGTACCAGCCCGCAAAGACGACCGGGAGGAGGAAGAGGATTCGCTGCTGGGCATAGAAGGCGACCCCGAGGAAGAGCGCACAGATGA
Source organism: Acidimicrobiales bacterium (assembly GCA_050742375.1). Classification (GTDB taxonomy): domain Bacteria; phylum Actinomycetota; class Acidimicrobiia; order Acidimicrobiales; family Bog-793; genus JAKATT01. The sequence continues at coordinate 21,182 of JBOGHY010000036.1, forward strand.
CGACGGCTATGGCGGCCGCCGCGAGGCGGTAGCGCCGCATCTCGCGCATGATCCCCCAGTACTCCGAAGCCGGGATCTGCGCCGTGCTAAAGGTGCGCCCGCAAGCCTCGCAGCGCCAGGACTCGCCGTAGTCGGCGTGACCGACGGTCCCGCAGTCACACTTGAGAGTGATGCGAGCACCTCTCACCAGTAAAAAGTGTACTTCCCGCGACGATCCGAGCGCCCCCGCGTCAGTGTTGCGGCCTGTGGGTGAGGCTGTATCATGGGAGCAGTCGAAGTTTCCTACTGAGAAACTCGGCTACCCTGCCACGCTCGCCCACCGGCTCGGAAGGGGAAAGGCAAGATGACGGATCTCGACCAGTTCCTCGCACAAGAGGGCCGTGATCAAAAGATCGACGAGATCGCCCGTCGCATCGAGGCGGACGGCATCACCTACCTCTACTACCAATTCGTCTCGGTCACGGGCAGGATCATGGGAAAGGGCGTGCCGGCCCCGCACTGGCCAACCATCGCCAGGGGCGGATTCCAGCTCGTCTACGGCTCGACGGCGAACCTGTTCACCGACCGGCAGGGCAACTACATCGGCTACGGCGCGGAGGCGCGCGAGCTCATCGGGCTGCCCGATGTCGAGACCTTTTGCCAGCTTCCCTGGGACAAAAAGGTCGCCCGCGTCTTCTGCACCTTGTTCCGAGGCCGGGAGGAGGAAGTAGACGGCGGCGCTTTCCTCACCTCGGACTGCCGGGGCAACTTGAAGCGGATCCACGATGAGTTCACCGCCGCCACCGGGCTCCAGCTGCGGGCCGGCTGCGAACCCGAGATGATGTGGCTGAAGACGGGCCCCGACGGCAAGCCCTCGGTCGAGGGTATGACGAAGCCGTACTGCTACCACATCGACCAGTTCTCCGAGCTCCAGCCGATCATCCACAAGGTGGTCGATTACGCCCAGCAGATGGGCCTCGACATGATCCAAGGCGACCACGAGGACGCTCCGGGCCAGCTCGAACTCAACTTCGCCTTCGACAAGGCCGAGCTGACTGCCGACCGGCTGACGACCTACCGCCAGATCTGTCGCCAGGTGGGGCGCGAGACGAACACCTTCGCCTGTTTCATGCCGAAGCCGTTCATGGGCGTCTCAGCGAACGGCTGCCACCACAACATCTCGCTCTGGCAGGGCGACGAGAACATGTTCCTCCCCGACACCGACAACCCCCGCCTGCCCGGCAAGACCGGGCTGCACGCGATCGGGGGCGTGCTCGAGCACCTCCGGGGCCTGTCGGCCATCACCTCTCCGACGGTCAACTCCTACCGTCGCTTCGCCGACGCCGGCTTTTGGGCGCCGATCTTCGCCGACTGGGGCTTCCAGAACCGTACGACGGCCCTGCGCATCTCGGCGCCGGGGCGTTTTGAGTACAGGTCCGTCGACTCCGCCGTCAACCCGTACCTCTCCTTCGCCGGCCTTCTCGTCACCATCCGGGACGGCCTTGACCGCAACCTCGATCCGGGCACGCCGGAGGAACGGAACATCTACGAGGCGATCGCCGGGGGCAAGAAGGTGCGGCGCATCCCGAAAACCCTCGGAGAGGCCTTGGAGGCACTCGAGGCTGACGAGGTGGTCCGTCAGGCGCTGCCGGGCGACATGTACCGGGTCTTCATGCACTACAAGTCCGACGAGTGGGAGCGTTTCATCTCGACGGTGAGCGAATGGGACATCGCCGAGTACCTCGACGTGCTCCCTTGAGGCGTCCCCGACGGCGGCGCCGGGACAGGAGGAGGGCCACATGTGCGGGATAGCGGGGATCATCCACAAGAACGGGCCGGCCGACATCGGGGCCGAGCTCACCCGGATGATCCAATCGATGAAGCACCGTGGTCCCGACTCGACCGGTTTCGGCCTCTTCGGCCAAGCCTCCGACCGGATCGTCATGCGCATCAAGCTCGAAGACCCCAACTCCACCGGTGACATCGGCGCCGCCGAGCGGCTCGAGCGCCACCGCATGGAGCTCGAGGCTCGCCTCGGGAAGGTGGGGGCGACGGTCGAGCGCCTCGACGGCGTGACCGACTACGCCGTGAGGGTGCTCGTCGACTACGACGGCGACGTGAAAAGCCTCGTCGACTACGTCGAGGACATCCCGTCCTGCGAGGTGCTATCGATCGGCCACTCGCTCGAGATCGTGAAGGACCTCGGCGACGCCGAGACGGTGGCCTCCCAGTACGGCCTTTGGACCTTCAAGGGGACCCACGGAATTGGTCATGCCCGCATGGCGACCGAGTCGGACGTCGACATCGCCGGGGCGCACCCCTACTGGGCCTACCCCTTCGCCGATGTCGCCGTAGTGCACAACGGCCAGCTCACCAACTACCACCAGTGGCGGCGGCGTCTCGAGCGCCTCGGGCACCGGTTCCAGTCCGAGTGCGACTCGGAGATCATCTCTGTCTACATCGCCGAGCAGCTCCACTCGGGCCTGTCGCTCGAGACGGCCATCAAGCAGAGCCTGGACGACTTCGACGGCGTCTTCACCTACGTCGTTGTGACGGCCGACAGCCTCGGAGTCGCCAAGGACGAGATGGCCGCCAAGCCTCTCGTCGCCTACGAGTCCAACGACCTCGTGGCGCTTGCCTCCGAGGAGGTCGCCATCCGCGCCCTAATCGACCGCGAGATCGAGACCTACGACCCCTACGAAGGCGAGGTGCTCGTGTGGAGCACGTGACGACCGGCGAACGGCGCATCCGCTACGACGCCCGCGGGCTCGCCGAACCCGACGCCGAGGCGCCGCGCACCTCGGAGATCAAAGATGGCCATGCGTTCTTCGACGCGGCCGAGTGCTCGATCCGCCAGATCAACCTCGAGCTTCGTTGGCTGCTCGGCGAAAAAGGGATCCGCGACGTGGTCGTGAGGAACCCCGGTGCCAAGCACTCCCTCGGCGTCGGCATCCTGCAGCGCTGCAAGATCTGCTTCGAGGGCAGCCTCGGCTACTTCGGCCTCGGCCTCATAGACGGTCCGGAGGTGCAGGTCACCGGCCGGGTCGGCTGGTCGGTGGCCGAGAACATGATGGCGGGAGTCGTCGTCGTCGAGCACAACTCAGGCTCGCTCACCGGCGCCGCCATGCGCGGCGGCGACCTCGTCGTGAAGGGCGACGTCGGCGCCCGCACGGGCATCGACCAAAAGGGCGGCACGATCATCGTCGGCGGCCGGGCGGGACTGCTCACCGGGTTCATGATGCAGCGCGGCCGCCAGATCATCTGCGGGGACGCCGGCGCCGGCCTGGGCGACTCGATGTACGACGGCGCCATCTTCGTCGGTGGCAAGGTCGCCTCGCTCGGCGTCGACTGCGAGGAGGCCGAAGTGTCGCCAGCCGACGAGGCCATGATCGGCTCGCGGCTCAGCTACTACGAGATGGAGAACCCGGGGGGCTTTCGTAAGTTCGTCTGCGCGCGCAAGCTCTGGAATTACGACGCCCTCGAGCCGAGCGAGCGAAAGCTGGTGCTCTGAGAGGAATGGGAATGGACGAGGAGCTGTCGGACAAGGCCGTGCTCGGCCGGAGCCGGATCTTCACCCCGGCGGTCATAAACGACATCCACGTGAAGGCAGAGCTCGGCCGCTACCGCATGCGGGGCTTCTCTTTGTTCAAGAAGATGCCGAGCTTCGACGAGCTCATGTTCCTCCCCGGAACTCTCACCCGCTTCGTGATCGAGGGGTACCGGGAGAAGTGCAGCACGAAGACTGTGCTCGGCGCCCGCTTCGCCCGCAACCCGATCGTGCTCGACATCCCCATATACATCACCGGCATGAGCTTCGGGGCGCTCTCGATCGAGGCGAAGACTGCACTCGCCCGCGGCGCCTCGATGGCCGGCACGGCGACCTGTTCGGGCGAGGGCGGCATGATCCCGCCCGAGCGGGACCACTCGACGAAGTGGTTCTACCAGTGCATCCAGAGCCGCTACGGCTTCAACCCGCATCACCTGATGCTGGCGGACGTCTGCGAATTCTTCATCGGCCAGGGGTGCAAGGTCGGCCTCGGCGGGCACCTCATGGGCCAGAAGGTGACCGAGCAGGTGGCCGAGATGCGCTCGCTTCCCGTCGGCATCGACCAGCGCAGCCCGGCACGGCACCCGGACTGGCTCGGACCGGACGACCTCTCTTTGAAGATCCAGGAGATCCGCGAAGCGACCGACTACCGCATACCGATCCAGCTGAAGCTCGGAGCGGCGCGGGTCTACGACGACGTCCGCATGGCCGCCAAGTGCAGCCCTGACACGATCTACCTCGACGGGGCCGAGGGCGGCACGGGCGCCGGGCCGCACATCGCCGCCGAGGAGACCGGGATCCCCCTCATGGCCGCCATCCCCGAGGCGCGCCGGGCGCTCGAGGACGTCGGGCTCGTCGACGAGATCGACCTCGTCGTCGCCGGCGGCATCCGCAACGGCGGCGACGTCGCCAAGTGCCTCGCCCTTGGCGCAAAAGCCGTCGCCATCGGCCACTCGGCGCTGATGGCGCTCAACTGCAACAAGGAGATCGCCGGCGTCACGGACTACGAGGGCACCGTCGGCGTGCCAGCCGGCCAGTGCTACCACTGCCACACCGGGCGATGCCCAGTCGGCATCACCACCCAGGATCCAGAGCTTCGCAAGCGCCTCGTCGTGGACGAAGCGGCCGAGCGGGTCTACAACTTCCTCCACACCCTCACCCTCGAGGTCCAGATGCTCGCCCGCGCCTGCGGGAAGACCGACGTCCACAGCCTCGAGCCGGAGGATCTGTGCGCCCTCACGCTCGAGGCCGCCGCCATGGCGAAGGTCCCCCTCGCCGGCACGAGCTACGTCCCGGGCCAGAGCGAGGAGAGGGCGCTCGCAGAGGTGCGCTCGCTGCTTGAGAAGTACGTCGCCGACCCGGGCGGCTTCGGAGGGGGGCGGGCGGGTGTCTGATACCTCGTCGCCGCCAGCCGCTCCGACCCGGCACGTGACCCTCGATGCCGAGGAGCTCGCCGGCAGGTCGTACCCCTACCAGCACGACATCTCCCTCGTGGAGGACATCGACCTCGAGGCCATGACGCCGGGGGTAGGCATCAACTGGCTGGAGGACGTCCATCTTCTCTCCGAGGAGGGCACTCCGGCCGTCTTCGACCGGTACTCGAACTCGTTCCTCAAGATCTATTTCCCAATAGCCCCAGGGCGCGAGGACGAGATCGCCCGCAAGGTGCTCGTCCGCCACCTGAGCGCCGGCAATTCCTACGGCATCACCTTGAAGCGCCGCCATGCCAAGTTCCCCCAGCCGTTGCTCGGGCCGTGGGTCGAAGGCTCGGAGACCGTCGGCGGAGCCTGGGAGCCGCCGACACTCGATGGGTGGGAGGCACCCGCCGGGCACTAAGAAATACCTATTGGGCACCGACAAAAAAGGAACGTGCACCTTGACGAAGACAGCCCTACCGAAGGCCGCCCGCACCGTCGTGATCGGCGCCGGCATCCACGGTCTCTCGACGGCGTGGCACCTGGCGTCTGGTCTCGGGGCGGCCTCGCCGGGCCGCCGCGACGTGGTCGTGCTCGACAAGACCGCCCCCGGGGCCGGGGCCTCGGGGATCGCCTGCGGAGTGATCCGCAACAACTACTTCCAGCCGGCGATGCGCGAGCTCATGGCGCACTCTGTCTCGGTGTGGGAGTCCGACCCGAAAGCGTTCTGCTACAAGCCGGTCGGCTACATGCAGATCGCCCCCGAGGTGATGGGCGAGGACGTGGCGCGGATCCATGCCGAGCAGAAGGCGATCGGCTACCCGTCGGTCCTCGTCGAAGGGCACGACGACTGCCGCCGCTACATGAGCGCCATGTTCTCGGACTGGCAGGCGAAGAACATCGCCGTCGTCCTGCACGAGCGCCGCGGCGGCTACGCCAACAACCTCGGCAGCGTGCGGGGCCTTGTCGAGAAGGCGACGGCGGCGGGCGCCGAGATCTGCACGGGCGTCGAGGTGACCGGCTTCAAGCGGTCGAGCGGTGCCGGCGGGGGCGTCTCAGCCGTCGAGACGACGGGCGGCGACATCGCCTGCGACCAGGTTGTAATCGCAGTAGGTCCGTGGATCCGGTACCTGTGGCAGATGCTCGGGCTGCCGGGGAGCCTCAAGGTGAAAGGGCGCGACGGGGCGCTCTACGAACGGCCGATGTGGACATACTGGTGCCTGCAGGAAGGGACGGTGACGGAGCCCGCCGACTTCCTCCTCACCGACGCGGGCGAGATGCCACCGGTCATGCACGTCGACACGGACGCACCCCTTTACGACGACCGCGACGGCTCGCTCGTCACCGACGCGTTGTGGGGGATCTACTACAAGCCGGACGACTACTTTGGGGGCGTGCAAGGGGGGGCGATGCCCTACGTCGTCGACCTGCCCGCCGACGAAGTCGCCGTCGATCCGTACGGTCCGAGGAGCGAGCATTTCGTCGTCGGCGACGACTTCGCCCGCATGTGGACCTCCGCCCTCGCCCACTGCCACAAGCGCTTTGAGGGGCACGGCGACCGCTTTGCCAGGGAGGCTTCCGGCGGTCTCGGCTGCTTCACCCCCGACAGCTTCCCGGTCTTCGACACCTTCTCGGAGAACGTCTACGTCGTCGCCGACTCGAACCACGGCTACAAGATGATCGGGGTCGGCGCCCTCGTCGCAAAAGAGCTCCTCGGCGAGCCACAGGCACTCCTTGAGCCCTTCCGCTACTCGCGCTATGCCACCGGCAGGCTTCACCCCGTGAGCCACTCCCCCTACCCCTGGAGCTGAGCGCTCCCCCACCCCCCAGGTACCCGCCCCGGCAGAGGAGTAAGAGATGCCGCTTCTTCAGACCGCCTTCCATGCTCGCACGGCGGCCCTCGGCGCCCGCTTCGACGAGTACGCCGGCTACGAGCTCCCCTACGGCTTCTCCGCCGACGTCCTCGACGAGTACTGGGCCTGCCGCCAGCGCGCCGTCGTGATGGACTTGACGCCGCTGCGAAAGGTCGAGGTGACCGGCCCGGGCGCCTTCGCGCTGCTGCAGTTCGCCGCCACACGCGACCTGCGCCGCCTTGGCGACGGAGACGTCGTCTACAGCGCGCTGTGCGACGACGAGGGACGGCTGCTCGACGACGGCACCATCTTCCGCTTCGGCCCGGAGAGGTTCCGCTGGGTCGGCTACACCGACGACGACGAGGCGCTGCTGGCCGAGAGGGCGGAGCGCCTCGGGGTCAGAGTCGACCTCGAGGCGTCGACGCACCGTCTGCACAACGTCGCCGTCCAGGGCCCGGCGAGCCGCGAGATCGTCTCGGCAGCGGTCTCGATGTCAGGCAGCCGACCGGTGAGCGAGCTCAGGTGGTTCAGCTTCACCACCGGATCGGTGGGCGGAGCCGACGACGTGCTCGTCTCGCGCACGGGCTACTCCGGAGAGCTCGGCTACGAGCTGTGGTGCCGTCCCGAGGACGGTCCGGCGCTGTGGGACGCGCTCTTAAAAGAAGGCGCCGCAAAGGGTCTCTGCCCCTTCGGGCTCGACGCCCTCGACATCATCCGCATCGAGGCCGGCCTCATCTTCAAGGGTTACGAGTACGAGGGGTCAGAGGACCCCTTCGAGGCCGGCATCGGGTTCACGGTGGCGGCGGCCAAGCCCGACGACTTCGCCGGGAGCTCAGCCCTGGCGTCGCGTCGCGAGCATCCGACGCAGAGGCTCGTCGGTCTCGAGGTCGAAGGCTCAGAGCCGGCGGCGCACGGTGACGAGATCTTCGCCGGGGACGAGCGGGCGGGCGTGGTGACGAGCGGTGCCTTCTCACCGATGCTGGACAAGAACCTCGCCCTCGCCCGCGTGGCGGCGGACCGCTCCGCCCAGGGCGAGCGCCTCGACGTGCGCCGGTCAGGCGGTGGCTCGGCCGCGGCAAGAGTCGTGCGGTTCCCCTTCTACGACCCGGAAAAGACCCGGCCCCGCTCGTGAACGACGCTCCTCGCGCCCCGGTCGTACGGGGCACCCTGGCACAAGTGGGGGTCGGATCGGGGCGCCTTTTGTGGCGCTTCCCCGGGGTGGGGTTCACCGTGGTCGCCTACGTCGCCACCGCCGACGGCCTTTTGGGCACCAGCTACGAGCGCCTCTGGGGCGTGCTGGCCGCCGTGGTCGCAGGCGCGGGGTGGTACCTGTCTCCGCTCGGACGCCTCGAGGCGGCTCGCCGGAGGAAGGGTCCGCCCGAGCCAGGGCGACCTGGCGCGAGAGTTTCGTGACGAGAGGCCCCGCAGTCCTCTGACTGCGTAGCTTTCTGGCCGTGGCGACGAGCGAGCCCCCGCCGCGGCGCCTCGTCGTCGGGGTGACCGGAGCGAGCGGGACGATCCTCGCCCGCTCTGTGCTGTCGCTCCTCGGCGCCGCCGGGGTGGAGCGCCACCTCGTCGTGAGCGCCGCCGCCAAGCGCACCGCCGGTGTCGAGTGGCCCGAAGGGCACCTCGAGTCGATGGCAGAGGTGGTGTATCCCTGGCGGGACATCGGCGCCCCGATCGCCTCCGGGTCGTTCGCCACCGACGGCATGATCGTCGTGCCGTGCAGCGTCCGGACGATGTCGAGTGTCGCCTTCGGCATCACCGACTCGCTCATCGCCCGGGCCGCCGACGTGACGCTGAAGGAGCGCCGTCGCCTCGTCCTCAGCCTGCGTGAGTCGCCGCTTCACCTCGGGCACCTGCGTGCGATGCTGGCGGTCACCGAGGCCGGCGCCATCGTGGCGCCGCCGCTGCCGCTCTTTTACGAAAGCCCCGCCTCGATCGACGAGCTCGTCGACCAGATGGCCGGGCGCCTCGTAGGCCTGCTCGGCGTCGAGAGCAAGGCCGTGCGGCCCTGGAGCGGCGTCCGGGCGCGGCCGTCGCCGTGAGGCCCGCCTTGGACGCACCAAAGGACCGCCAGTCGGTGCGCAGCGCCCTCGCCGACCTGGCGCGGACGGGTGACCTGCTCGCGATCGAGGACGAGGTCGACCCGGTCCACGAGCTCGGCGCCTACCTCTTCGAGGCCGACGGGAGCGCCGACGGCGGGCCGGCGCTCCTTTTCGAGCGGGTCCGGGGCCACGACCATGCGGTCTTCGGCAACCTGTTGAACTCGCGCGAGCGGATCTCCCGCCTGCTCGGCGTCGAGACCTGGGCACTTCACGAGGTGCTTGCCTCCGCCCCCGACCGGGCGCTTTCCTCCGAGGCCGTGAACGGCGGGGCCTGCCAGGAGGTGGTAGTGGCCGACCCGGACCTGCGGCGACTCCCGGTCCCGGAGTTCTTCACGGACGAGACCGGCCGCTACATCACGGCGGGCGTCATCGTGGCAAAGGGAGTGACGGGCCGGCGGAACGCCTCCTTCGCCCGCTTGAAGATCCTCGACTCCAAGCGGGCATTCGTCGGGATCGCCCCCGAGCACCACCTCGCCGTGCTCGCCCGCGAGGCCGCCTCGCGAGGCCGCAGTCTTGACGTGGCGATCACGCTCGGGAACCACCCCGCCGTGCTCCTCGCCGGCGCCTACTACCTGGAGCTCGGCGAGGACGAGCTCGAGACCGCCGGGGCCCTGTTGGGTGAGGCGCTTCAGGTGGTCGCCTGCCAGACCGTCGACGTCGAGGTGCCGGCGCAGGCAGAGATCGTGATCGAGGCCACCCTCGACGCGGGAACGAGCGTCGAGGAAGGACCGGTATCGGAGTTCTCCGGCCTCTACGAGCGCTACGGCCCCGGCCCCGTCGTAGATGTGCGACGGGTCACCATGCGATCGGGTGCTCTGTTCCAGACGATCCTTCCCGGCTATGCCAAAGAGCACGTGCTCATCGGCGCCGTCGCCATCGCCGCGGTGCTCGAGCGCCGGCTCCGCCGGGTGGTTCCCGGCGTCACCGAGGTGGCGGTCACGCCGGGGGGCTGTGGGCGGCTTCACGCCGTCGTCGGCCTCTCGCAGCCCGGCGACGGAGCCGCCGAAGCCGCCATCGGCGAAGGGCTCGGCGCCGTCAGGCTCTTGAAGCGGATCGTCGTCGTGGACGACGACATCGACGTGCACGACCCGGTGCAGGTCGAGTGGGCGATGGCGACGAGGATGAAGGCCGACCGCGACATCTCGGTGCTCGCGGGGAGATCCTCGTCCCGCTCCGACCCGCTCGCCTCAGGTGGCGTGGTGGCCAAGCTCGGGATCAACGCCACCCGGCGCGCGGGCGACCGGGCGGACTGGCGTCGTGCCGTGCCGCCGGAGGAGATGCGAAGGCGCGCCCGCGAGGCTCTCTCGCTCGGGACCGAGAGGCTCGGGCCAACCGGGCGCTCCCCAGCGCGTTGAGACGGCGCCGGACGGGGCCGATGCCGGCTTCTGTACTGTCCCCACATGCGCCAAAGAGCTGTCTCGCGTGGAACCTCTGAGGGGACCGAACGATGCCGCTGATGGATCTCTCGCTCACCGGCCGGGTGGTGAGCGGCACGGGCGAGCCGGCGCGGGGCGAGATCCTCGTCTCGGGCGGCACCATCGCAGAGGTGCACCTGCTGTCACGAGGCGAACGGCCGGCTGGCGCGACAAGGGCGATCGACGTCGGGGATGCGTACCTCATCCCGGGTGCCATCGACTGTCACGTGCACTCGGGGAGCCACCCCGGCGAGGGGATCCTGGCACTCACGACCTCGGCGGCCGCCGGCGGGGTGACGACAGCCCTCGACATGCCCTACGACGCCGAGGCTCCGGTCGTGGACCCGGGCGTCTTCGCCGCCAAGCAGGATCAGATCGCACGCGAGGCGCTCGTCGACGTCGCGCTCCTCGGCACGGTCCGCCCGGGCACCGGAGCCGACGACGTGGAGCCGCTGGTGCGGGCGGGAGCCGTCGGCTTCAAGCTGTCGCTCTTTTGCACAGACGCCCGGCGCTTCCCTCGGATCCACGACTGCCAGTTCCTAGAGGTGCTCCGAGCCATCCGTGCGGCGGGCAGCGTCGCCTGCGTGCACGCCGAGAACGAGGAGATCATCAAGCCTCTCATCGAGCGCGCCCGCCTCGAAGGTCAGAGCGCGCCGATCGAGCACTGCCGCTCCCGCCCCCCGGTAAGCGAGACCCAGGCGGTGCTCACGGCCCTCGAATACGCGCGGGAGACCGGGGCACGCCTTCACCTCTGCCACCTGAGCCTTTCTCGCTCGGTAGACCTCGCCATGACATACGCCGCAGAGGGCACGCAGGTGAGCGCCGAGACGTGCCCGCACTATCTGACGTTCTCGGAGGCCGATATGGCCCGGGAGGCCGGGAGGCTCAAGATCAACCCTCCGCTCAGGGCCACCGGCGAGGTCGAGGCGCTGTGGGAGCGCGTCATGTCTGGAGCCGTCGACGTCGTGGCGTCCGACCACGCCCCCTGGCCGCTCGACTACAAGCTGCACCCGAACATCTTCGACAACCACTCGGGGGCGCCGGGCGTCGAGACACTTGTCTCGGTGGTTGCCTCGGGCCTGTTCGCCCACGGCGGCAGCGTGAACGACCTCGCACGCCTCGTCTCGAGCGCACCGGCCCGGCTCTTCGGGCTCTCCGGGCGAAAGGGCTCGATCGAGGCGGGAAAAGACGCCGACGTCGTGGCGCTCGACCCGGCTAGCTTCACCGTCAACGAGCACAAGCTGCACTCGAACGCCGGTTGGAGCCCTTATGACAAGATGACCTTCAACGGCCGCGCCATGCTCACGGTCTCGAGGGGCGAGGTCGTGTGGGACGGCGAACAGGTGCATGGCACGCCCGGCCGGGGACGCCTCGTCGTCCCGGAGCGCAAAGGAGGCGCCGATGAGTGACCCTGCTGTGCCCAGGGCGGCACGCGGCGCCACGCTGCGGTGCAGGGGCTGGCGGCAGGAGGGCCTGCTCCGCATGCTCGAGAACGTTGTCGAGATCGGCGAGCGTCCAGAGGACCTCGTCGTCTACGGCGCCCGCGGCAAGGCCGCTCGGGACTGGCCGTCGTTCCACTCGCTCGTCCAGTCGCTCTGCCACCTCGGCGAGGACGAGACGCTCGTAGTCCAGTCGGGTAAGCCCATCGGCGTCTTCCCGAGCCCGCCCGAGGCGCCGCTCGTGCTCATGGCATGCGGCAACATCGTCGGGCACTACGCGACCCCCGAGCACTTCGACGAGCTCTCGGACAAGGGTCTAATCATGTGGGGCGGGCTCACCGCCGGGGACTGGCAGTACATCGGCTTCCAGGGCGTCCTGCAAGGGGTCTACGAGCTTTTGCAAGCCGTCGCGAGAGAGCACTTCGACGGCTTGCTCCGCGGGCGCCTCGTCGTCAGCGCCGGGCTCGGCGGCATGGGGGCGGCCCAACCTCTCGCCATCACGATGTCGGGCGCGCGGGGCATCGTCGTCGAGGTGGACGAGGCCAAGTGCGAACGGGCGCTGCGGCGGGGACACGTCGACGCCGTCCTCGAGAACCTCGACGCCGCCCTCAACTTCCCGGCCGGAGACTCCCAAAGGGGGGTCGTCGCCCTCCATGCCAACGCCGCCGGCGTCTACCGGGAGCTGGCGGAGCGCCACGTCGTTCCCGACGTCGTCACCGACCTCACGGCCGCCCACGACGCCGTCTTCGGTTACTGCCCCCTCGCCCTGTCGGTCTCGAGCTGGCACGAGCGCCGCGAGAGCGAGCCGGCCAAGGTCGCGGCGCTCGCACGGGAGTCGATGGCGGTCCAAGTGGAGGCGATGCTGGCCCTCAAAGCAGGGGGTGCGGTCGTCTTCGAGAACGGCAACAACCTGCGCGTCCAGGCACACGCCGCCGGCGTCGAGACGGCCTTCGAGATCGACGGCTTCGCCGACCGCTACATAAGGCCGCTCTTCTGCCGCGGCATCGGCCCGTTCAGATGGGTCGCCCTAAGCGGCGAGGCGAGCGATCTCCTTCAGCTCGACGCCCTTGTTAGAAGTACCGCCGCCCGTAGCGAGGTACGCAGATGGATCGACCTCGCCGGCCGTTACGTCGAGGTTCAGGGCCTGCCGGCGAGAAGCTGCTGGCTCGGCCACGGCGAGCGCTCCGCCTTTGCCGCCGCCGTCAACGAGCTCGTCGCCGACGACAGCCTCGCCGGGCCGGTGCTCTTCACCCGCGACCACTTCGACGCCGGCGGCATGACCCATCCCCACATCGGCACCGAGGCGATGGCAGACGGCAGCGGCGCCATCTCGGACTGGCCCATCCTCGACGCCCTACTCCTATCGGCTTCGGGGGCCGACCTCGTGGCCGTCCACGCCGGAGGCGCCGGCTACGCCGGCTACATGCAGAGCGCCGGCGTGACCGTCGTCGCCGATGGATCCGAAAGCGCCTCGAAGCGCCTCAGACGCTGCCTTGACGCCGACACAGGGCTCGGTGTCCTGCGCTACGCCGACGCCGGCTACGACGACGCCAGAGCTCTGGCCGCGAGCTCCCGGCTCGGCCTCGGGGGACAGGACAGATGAGGGAGCTCAGCCACGAGGACGCCCTCGACGCCGTCTTTGGAGGCTCGATCCTCGCCTGCGGCGGCGGAGGCTGGGTCGAGCACGGGATGATGATGGGTGAGCTGGCGACCCGAATCGGCCACCCGAGCCTTTGCTCGGTCGACGAGCTCGATCCCGGCGCCCTCGTCGTCACCGTGACCGCGATCGGGGCGCCAGCCTCGCCCAACTGGGAGATCCGCCCGCTCGACTACGTCCGCGCCCTGCAGCTCGTCGCCGCCGAGCTCGACCGGCCGGTGGCGGCGGTCATGACGGCGCAGAACGGCTCCTCCACCACCCTGAACGGCTGGATCCAGTCGGCTGTCCTCGGCGTGAAGGTGCTCGACGCCGCCGGCGACGTACGGGCGCACCCGACGGGCAAGCTCGGCGGGCTCGGCCTCACCGACCGTGAGGGTTACGAGACGGTGCAGGCCGTGGCGGGAGGCAACCGGGCGCTGTGCGGGGGCGTCGAGATCGTGGCACGGGGACAGGTCGTCACGACGTCGGACGTGCTGAGAGACGTGTGCGTGCGCGCCGGCGGCTTCATCGCCGCCGCACGCAATCCGATCGACCTCGCCTACGTCAAGGAGAACGCCGCCATAGGCGCCGTAAGCTACGCCCTCTCACTCGGCTCGGCGCTGCGGCAGGCGACGTCAGATGCCGAGTCGGTCATGGCGGCTGCGAGCGCGGTGACGGGCGGCAGGGTCGTGGCGAGCGGCGCCGCCGCCGTGGTGGAGCCGCTGCGGACAGAAGGCGGCTTCGACCACGGAGCGCTTGGCGTGGGCGACTGCGTCCTGCACTACCTGAACGAGTACATGACGGTCGATCGCGGCGCCGAGAGGATCGCCACCTATCCCGACGTCATCGCCACCCTGTCGCTCGAGACCGGCCGGCCCGTATCGATCGCGCAGATGAGCGAGGGCAGGGAGGTGGCGATCTTCATCGTCGACCGTTCGATGCTGCCTCTCTCTTCGAGCACGAGGGACCGCTTCGCCCTCGAAGAGGTGGAGAAGATCATGGGCGTGAATCTCCTCGGGGACGAGCGCGGCGGGAGGGGTGGTTCGTGAGCGCGGGGCTTTCGTCGCCCGACCTCGGGCGGATCGAGGAGGACCTGAAGGCACTGGCGACGTTCCGCGAGGCAAGCGCCCCCGGATGGACGCGCCCGGTTTTCTCGGCCGTCGACCGGGATGCCCGCCTGTGGGTAGCCGAGCAGATGCGAGCCGCCGGCATGGAGGTGAGCTCCGATGCGGCGGCCAACCTCGTCGGCAGGCTGCGCGGCAGCGGAGCGCCCGGTGCAGTAGTGACGGGGTCGCACACCGATACCGTGCCCGGCGGCGGCCGTTTCGACGGCGTCATCGGAGTCCTCGGCGCCATCGAGGCCGTCCGTTGCCTGCGCGCAACCGGGATGCAGCTCGAGCACGACCTCGTCGTCATCGACTTCCTCGGCGAAGAGCCGAACGACTTCGGCCTCAGCTGCGTCGGAAGCAGGGCGATCGCCGGCACCCTCTCAAGAGAGCACCTCGCCCTTCTCGGGCCGAAAGAGCACAGCCTCGCCCACGAGCTCGAGACGACGGGCGGCGATCCCGACGCCATAGCCGGCGTGGCGTGGCCGCTCGGATCGGTCCACTGCTTCGTCGAGCTCCACATCGAGCAGGGTCCCCGTCTCGAGCTGGCCGGCGTGCCGATCGGCGTCGTGACGGGGATCGCCGGCATCCACCGGCTCGTCGCGAGCTTCTCGGGGCGACCCGACCATGCGGGGACGACGCCGATGGAGGCGCGCCGCGACGCCCTTCTCGGCGCCGCCGAGGCGTCGCTTTTGATCGAGAAGCTCGCCGAGGGCTCGGTCGCCACGGCGGGCCGCCTCGACGTGCACCCAGGCGCCAATAACGTCGTGCCCGCCGAAGCAGAGCTCTGGGCGGAGGCCCGGAGCGCCGACGAGTCATGGCTGGAGGAATTCGGCCGTCAGCTCGAAGCCGGCATGTCCGGCATCGGCGAGCGCCGCCGGCTCGGCGCGTCGCTTCGATGGCCGTCGCGCGAAGCCCCAGTGCTCGTGACCGACTGGGTCGCGGACGCCCTCGTAGACACGGCGGGGCACTTTGGCGTCGAGGCCCTCCGTATCCCCAGCGGTGCCGGGCACGATGCCGCCCAGATGGCGAACCTGGGCCCGATGGGCATGATCTTCGTACCTTCCAGGGACGGCCGCAGCCACTGCCCCGAGGAGTGGACCGACCTCGAGCAGATCGGTCAGGGGGTGGCGGTTCTCGCCGAAGCACTGCGGCAGCTCGACGCAACACCTCCGGGCGGGAGGGCGGGGTGAGCAAAGCGGGGGTGACGGGGCTGAATGGCCGCACCTAAGCGCACCATCGACGACATCCTGAGCGAAGCACGGGCCGGGTTGCGCCGGCTCTCTCCGCAGGAGACCGCCGCCGCCGTGCAACGCGGCGCCCTGCTCGTCGACATCCGTCCGGCCGCGCAGCGAGGCCTCGAGGGGGAGATCCCCGGGGCGCTCGTCATCGAGCGCAACCAGCTCGAGTGGCGCTTGGACCCCCAGAGCGACTCCCGCATACCCGCCGCGATAGATCACGACATCGAGGTCGTCGTCTTCTGCTCCGAGGGATACACCTCGAGTCTTGCCGCATCGAGCCTGCAGGAGCTCGGACTTCACCGCGCCACGGACATCGACGGTGGCTTCCACGCCTGGAGGAGAGCCGGCCTGCCCGTCACCGCGGGTGAGCTCGAGTGGCCGGAGCCCGCCGGCCGCCCGGACGGAGCGGGCCGCCGCGACGACCCCGTCCTGACGCTCGACCCCGGGAGAGCGCTCGACATCGAGGGCGTCCGGCAAGTGGTGGACGGGAGGCCTGTGGACCTCTCGTCTGCGGCACGTGAGCGCGTGCGGGCGGCAAGGGAGATCATCGATGAGACCGTTGCCTCGGGCGCCGCCGTTTACGGCTTGACCGCCGGGCTGGGACATGCCCGCGACCAACGCCTCTCGGCCGCAAGCCTCGCCGAGTACCAGGTCGGCATCATCCTGAGCCATGCGGGCGGGGTCGGGCCACCCCTGCCCACGGCCGCCGTCCGTGCCGCCATGCTGGCACGCCTCAACAGTGCGACCCGTGGTGGCGGCGCCCTGACGGAGCGGTCGGTCGAGATGCTCGTCCGGTTCCTCAACGCGGGCGTCCACCCCGTCGTTCCTGAGATCGGCTCGGTCGGAGCATCCGACCTCATGCACCTCGCCGCGGTCGCCCTGGTGGCGATCGGCCTTGGAGAGGCCGAGTACAGGGGAAACGTCCTCACCGGTGGGGACGCGCTCGCCGCCGCCGGCCTCGGGGCCCTTCAACTTGAGGCCGGAGAAGGACTTGCCCTCGTCTCGGCCAATTCCTTCTCGATCGGTATGGGCTGCCTCGTCGCGGCAAGGGCCCGGCAGCTCGTGGAGGAGGCGGACGTGGTGGCCGCGTTGTCGCTCGAGGCAGTGGAGGGGAATCTTTCGGTGATCGAACCGGCTGTCGGTGTCGCCAAGCCTGTGCCTGGCCAGATCGCAACCATCCGCCACCTCCGCTCGCTCCTGGCGGGCAGCCCGCTCTTCGAGCCGGGGAGGGCCTCGTCGCTGCAGGATGCCTTGTCGTTTCGGGTCATCCCGCAGGTTCACGGGGCCGCCCGTGAGCTCGTCGACGCCCTGAAAAGTGCCGTCGAGCTTGAGCTCAACGCGATGGACGACAACCCCCTCGTGTGGATTCCCGAGCGACGACTGATCTCCAACGGGAACTTCCATCCGATGGCGATGGCCCTTTACTTCGACGCTCTCCGCCCCGCGCTCGCCCATCTCGGCTTGTGCTCCATTCGCCGCATGAACCACCTCGGCAACGCCGTCTTCGGTGAGCCGGAAGGATTCGAGGAGATGATGACCGTCAACGCCGAGCAGTACGGGCGTGTGGCTTCGCTCTATGCCGGGGCGGCGCTCTGGGCAGAGCTCCGGCAGCTTGCCGGCCCGGCGACACTCGACATCGAGTCACTCGACTTCGAGCAGGAAGACCACGCCACGGCTTCTTTCTTGACGGTCGCTACCACAGAGCGCACCCTCGGGCTGCTCGAGCGAATCCTCGCCATCGAGCTCGGCTACGCCTCTTTCGTGTTCGACCGTCGTTCCGGCGAAGAGGGCCTCGGGGCAGGCACCGGCGCTGCTCTCGAGCGCGTTCGCTCGGCTGTCGCGGGCGCCGGCTCCGCAGCCCGGTGTAACGACGCCCTCACCGAGCTTCTCCGAACCGGCGAGCTTCTCCGGACGGTGGGGCCTGCCAGCACACGGTGAGCCCGGGGTGCTCGTCGGTGGTCATGTCCTAAGGACCGCCCCCCAAAGGCCCATGGCGATCGCCCTACCGGCGTCGTCAGCGCGCGAAGAGCGAGCCCCCGCGACCTAGTGTCATCTCGCCGAACGCCCCTGCGAGCGCACCTACCGAGTCGCCAAGATCTTGATCAGACGTGCGGCCAGGTGGAGGCACTAGCTCGCGAACGACTGACACGAGGGGCTGCAATCGAGGCGGAGCTTGCCTCTCCGTCACGAACAGCGCCTGGCTGGAGGTGGCGGCCAGCGAGGCGAGGCAGGCGTCGAGGCACCAAGCCGCCCGGCCCTCCTTTGAGTAGGCGAAGAAGGTCGGTGAGGCGACATCGTTCTGGCCGGTGAAGCCGCCGCTCTCGCTTGCAGGAAGAAACGTGCGCGCCGCCTCGTGTCGAGCCTGCTCGCTGAAGCCGATCTGCATCATCGCGAGGCCGGCCGTCGCTCCCCGGTCGTCTTCTGAGGTGCTCAGGTGGTGTGGGAGGAGGGAGACGCTGCCGTCGTGGAGCTTCATGGTGTGGCGCTCGGCAAGGCCGCACAGGTCGGCCCAAGATGCCGAGACTCCGTCTATCGCAGGGTAGGCGCTTGCGTTGTGATAGCCACCGGTCGAGAAGGCGCGTCCGTTCGGATGCTCACTGTCGGCGGGGACGTAGACGGGGTTGTCGGTGACTGATGAGATCGCGATCTCGGCGACCTCCTCGAGGGTCGCGACCGCACGGTGCGCCTGTCCGAGCACCCGCGGCAGGATCCGGTAGCTCACCGGTGCCTGGAAGGGCCGCCGACCCTCCCGGGGGGCTTCTTCAAGCCATGACGCCAGGGCGTCCAGGGCCATGCCCTCGTACCGATCACGCCAGAGGTCCTTGAGCACCGGGTCGTAGGGCTCGAGCGGTGCCCTGAACGCCTCGATGGACAGAGCAAAGACCTGCTCGGCCAGGTCGAGGCGACGACCCGCTCTGAGGGCGGTGTCGGCGGCAAGGGCCGCAGAGCACGGGGATCCGTTGACGAGCGCCATTGGCTCCCCCTCCTCGAGCTCGAGGTCGTGATGGCGAAAGGTGCTCATCACATGCGCAAGCGGGATGATCTCTCCCGCCCCTACCTCGCCTGCTACCGGCACCTTCGCCAGCGGACGCTCGAGCATCTCGGCGATCCGCTCTGCCACCACCGGACGCGACTTGGCATTTCCCTCCACGTAGTTCGCGAGCCTGGCGAAGATGATCCCCCGCACCACGGTGTCGGGGAGGCGCTCCTCCCCAAAGCTTGTCCCCCGGCGACTCCTGCGGGACCAGGCGACCGCGTAGCCGCGCTGTTCCTCTGGGGCGATCGGGCGCTTCGCTCCCTCCCCGGCGCCTGTGGTCGTCCCGTAAATGAAAGCGGTCCTGTCGCTGTCGAGAAACGCCATGAACGACCGGCGAGACTCATCCATCGCTCGGATGGCGCCGGGTCCGATCTCCACGCTCTCGCCGTCGATCGAGACGCGCCTGTAGTTCTCCAGGGTGAAGTCTTGCCGGGACTGGACGACGACGGTCATTAATGCCTCCTTGCCTACGAGCTAGCCTATGTTGGCAGGTCGGCTCGCACCTCGCCCTGGGTCTACTACCGTTTCGTGGGTCAACGAGCCCAAGGTAGTGACGGTGCGATACCAGCTCTATCCAGCACGATCATCGTGATGAAGCTCTCGGGGTCATCGAACCCGCGGGCGGCCGAGACGAGCCGGGCGATGGCGGCGTTGTTGGACTCGGAGAGCGCGTTCGTCGGGGATGGATCCCGCTGCGCCCGGGCTAGGTTCTGACCGCGAATGCGCGAGCGCTCGGTCGAGCTCACCGGGGAGGACCTCACCGTCGACGACGTGGTCGCCGTCGCACGGGACCGTTCGAAGGTGACCATCTCACCCGAGGCGATCCGCCGGGTCCGCCTCGCGAGGCAAGTGGTCGAGACCGTCTATTCGAGCGGCGAGGCGGTCTACGGACTGAACACGGGTCTCGGCTCGTTCGCCCGCTACAGGATGACCCCGGACCAGGTCCGGGAGTTCTCCTTCGCGACGATGGCCGACCAGCTCGCCTCCTACGGCCGCCCCCTCTCGATCGAGGTGGTACGGGCGATGATGGTGGCGAGGGCGAACGGCATGGCCAAGGCGGGGGTAGGAGTCCGCTTGGAGCTCCTCCAGCTCTTGGTCGAGCTCTTGAACCGCCAGGTTCATCCGGTAGTCCGCGAGGTCGGCTCCGTCGGCCAGGGCGACCTCTCGGAGATGTCGGACATCGGAAAGGTGATGATCGGTATCGGCCGGGCCGAGGTGGGCGGCCAGATCCTGGATGGGAGAGAGGCTCTCGCCCGGGTCGGCCTCGAACCCATCGACCTCGCACCGAAAGAGGCGCTCGCTCTCATAAGCGCCAACGGGGTCACGCTCGGCTGGGGCTCGCTCGTCCTCTACGACGTGGCCGACCTGCTCGACTGGCTCCAGGTCGCGGCGGCACTCTCACTCGAGGGCTTCGCCGGGAACCTTTCGATAATCCACCCGGGCGCCGCCCGCTTCCAGCCTCACATCGGCGCCAACGCCGCGGCCGACCGCCTCCGCAGCCTCCTCGAGGGCTCCTACCTCTGGGAGCCCGGCTCGGCTCGCAACCTCCAGGATCCGCTCTCGTTCCGCTGTGTGCCGCGCACCCATGGCGCCCTTTACGACACGCTCGCCTACGCCAGGGCGACACTCGAGGCGGAGCTCAATTCCGCCAGCGACAACCCTCTCGTCCTCGTCGACGAGAACGTCATCATCTCCGTCGGTTACTTCGACATCGCCACGGTCGCGATGGCCTTCGACCTCGTGCGCATAGCCATCGCGAATGCCCTCAAGGTCGCGAACGAACGCGTGCAGAAGCTTCTCTGGAACCACTTCAGCGGCCTCCCGAGCGAGCTGTCGCTCAAGAAGGGAACTGCGAACGGGCTGAAGCCGATGGGGCGCTGGTGCGCCGCCATCACGGCCGAGGCCCGGTCGCTTGCGAACCCGGTCACGCTCGACTACGTGGGCCAAGTGGCCGAGGGCGTGGAGGATCACGCGAGCATGGCGCCGCTCGCGGTGAAGCGTGCCTACGAGCTCGTCTCCGTCGCGCACAGGGCCGTCGCTTACGAGCTCGTCATCGCCTCTCAGGCAGTGGACCTAAGAGGTCGTCGCCCACTCGGACGGGGCACCATGCTCGCCTTCGAGACGGTGCGCGAGCACGTCCCGAAGCTGGAGGAAGTGACGACCTGGGATGCCGATGTCGAGGCCGTGGTCGAGACGGTCGCGAGCGGCTATCTCGGAGCACAGGTCGCCACGGTCGTTGGCGGTCGCCGTGACCTCTCTGATCACGAGGGCCCCGGCTCTCTGTCGAAAGCCGCCATCGAGGAACTGGAACAGGCGAGCTCCGAGGAGCCCTACGGCACCATCGACACAGGCGGAGGCAGGTGACAGCTGAGGCAGCCGGCCGGCGCGACTACGGTGCCACCGGCGACGACGTCCGGACGGCTGGCTCTCGCTCAGGTCTTGTAGGCGTTCCAGAGGAAGAACTGGCCCTGAGCCGTCGGGTAGGTGCCGTGCACGTTCTTCCGGCTGGCGCTCAGGTAGTTGTAGAAGTACGGGAACATGACCGGCGTCTCGTCAAGCAGGAGGTTCTCGATCTCCTTCGCAAGGCTCCGCTGCTTCCCGAGGTCGATGGCCGCGACGAACTCCTTCGACAGCCTGTCGTAGGTGCGGTCGTTGAAACGGGCGGCGTTCCAGGCCCCCTGGCCGGTCTTCTTGTCGGGTGACTGAAGAGGCGCCTCGAGGTAAAGGTTCGGCACGGAGCGGGCGCCGTAGTCGACCTCGCTCATCTTCGCGTCGAGCCAGTCCGAGTGGCCGAAGACGCCCGTGCCGTAGTACTTGTCCGGCGCCTCGATCACAAGCGAGATGTCGACTCCGATCTGCTTTGCGGACTCGGCGATGATCTGGGCGAGCGCCGGCATCTCTTGGGTCGTCTCGGTGTAGAGCGGCGTCTTGAAACCCCTCGCGACACCGCCCTTCGCAAGGTACTCCCTGGCGAGCTTGAGGTTCTTGTGCCGCTGGGGGACCGCCGGCGGTCCGACCCTCGAGGGGAAGACGGGCGCAAAGGGGCTGTCGTTCCCGATCGATGCCTGGCCCTTGAAGAGCGCCTTCACTATCCCCGGCCGGTCGAGGGTGAGGGCGATCGCCCGGCGGACGTACTTGCTCGTGAAGGGATGAAGGTCCGTGCGCATCGACACCTCGCGGTGCGTGGCCGCCTTCAGGGAGGTGACGTTGTAGCTGCCCTCTAAGAGCTGAGGGCTCGACGCCACAGAGAACTGAAACATGCAGTCGATCGAGCCCGCCTGAAGGGCAGCAGTGCACGGGGTCTCGGTCGCATAGAAGGTGAACTGGATCTCCTTCGGCAGAGCCTCTGCTCCCCAGTAGTGCGGGTTCCGCACGTAGACCGCACCCGTGCTCGGGTGGAAGCTCTTCATCTTGAAATGTCCCGTCCCGGGGAAGCTCTTTGGGTAATCCGAGTAGTCGAAGCCCTTCGGGACGACGATCATGTTGTAGTTGTCCTCGGTGACGGCATCGATGAAAGAGGCGTCGGGTTGCTCGAGGTGGAGGGCGAGGGTCGTCTCATTCACCTTCACGACGCCGTCGGGGACGAGCAGGCCGCCGAAGATGGAGAGGGCATTGCGGCCCGTCTTGGGGTTGCACTGGGTCTGGAAGCTGTAGACGACGTCGTCAATCGTCATGGGCGTGCCGTCGTTGAACTTCACGCCTTGGCGGATCTTGAAGGTCCACACAGTGGCGTCGTGATTCGGTTTCCAGCTCGTGGCAAGCCACGGGTGATAATGGAGGTGCTGGTCGACGAAGACGAGGAACTCGCCGACGTTGCCGATGAGCTCGAGGCCACCCTGGTCCTCGATGATGATCGGGTTGACCGCCGTGGCGGGAACGAGAATGCCGGCGCGGATCGTCGCGCCCTTGTGGCTGGCCGCCGCCGCCGTCGGCCGGGCAGGCGACGCCGCGGCGACGCCCACACCGCCGACGGCCTCGACCATCGCCCCGGCCAGCGGGAGGCCGATGCCGAAGGCCGTCGCCTTTCTAAGGAAGCTCCGCCGGTCGACTCTCCCGGCGGCGAGCTCGTCGACAAAGTGCTGTTCGATCGGGCCCTGGCCGGCTCGGAGCTGGTCAAGCCGCCTGTGGTTGACCTTGCCCGGTTCCTCGGTGGTCATGACGCCCTTCCTTCCTGCTCTCCCGAGAAAGTCCTCGGGTGGCTCTGTCACACGATCGAAACAAACGCGTAGCAGTTCGTACCATAACCGCCCCCGCCCCGCCATGCCAGGGGTTGGGTCCACTGTTGCTCGACCGGCAACGGCTCTCAGACGATCGCCACGTCGACTGCCCGACCGGTGGCAAGCGCCCGCTCTGCTGCGACGGCCACCTCGAGCGTCGCCCGGGCATCTTTTGGGGTGCAGCAGACGAGCGCGGGATCGCCCGCCTTTGCGGCACGAAGGAAGGCGGTCACGGAGGCCTCGAGCGGCAGGGAGGGGCTTTCGATGCTTACGGGGTTGCCCGATGAGGTGCCCGAGAGCCGGAAGTCAGGATCGAGGTCGAGCCTCAGCGTCGCCTCGGCAGCGACGACGTCGAGGGCGTAGCGGCCGGGCTGGTCCTCGCGCGTCCAGGCCACGGTGACGCTCGCGAGGGCGCCAGATCTGAGCTCGGCGAGGATCGAGACGGCGTCGTCGATGTCGCCCCCGCCGACGGCGCCGGGGTCGCCGGCGCCCCGGGCAAGGAGGACCCTGCTCGCGGCGGCCTGGACCGAGGCGATCTCGCCCCCGACGCTGCGCAAGAGGTCGAGGTGGTGGCTCCCGCGCTCCAACAGGTTGCCGCCGCCGGCGCGTCGGTCCAAGAACCACGGCCGGCTTGCCGTCGGGCCGATGCTCGTGCCGACCAAAAGGCCGATCGCCTGGCCGGCGAGCAACCCCCGGAGATCCGACAGCAGCGGCAGCGCGTGCCATTGGTACCCGACGGCACAGACGCAGCCGGCGGCCTCGGCGGCTTGAACGACGAGGGCCGCATCGTCGAGGTCGCGAGCGATGGGCTTTTCGAGATAGGTCGGCAACCCCCGGGCGAAGGCCGCCAGGGCGGGCTCTTTGTGGGCGAGAGGCGGGACGCAGACGAACACGGCGTCGAGGTCCTCCTCGTCGAGAAGCTGGCGCCAGTCCCCGTAGGCCCTTGCCCCGCATCTACTTGCAAAAGCCTCTCCCTTTCCCAAGTCGAGGTCCGCGACCGCGACGATCGCCACGCCCTCCAACCCGTCGAGCACGCCGCGATGCGCCTCGGCCATCCATCCGGTACCTATGATCCCAACCCGAGTCTCTTCCACGGCACGTCAGTATGTCCGCCATGAGAGATCCACGCTTGGAGCACTCCGGTCCGATCGGTCCGCTACAGCCGACCGGTCCGGCACGGGACTTCGTCGGCTACGGCCCCCTGCCTCCGGCGGTGAGCTGGCCAGGTGGCGCCAAGCTCGTCGTGAGCGTCGTGTTGAACTACGAGGCCGGAGCCGAGTACAGCCTTGCCGAGGACGGCCGCAACGACACATGGGGCGAGTACTCCTACGAGGTGGGACCCGAAGTCCGCGACCTCGGCACCGAGACGCACTTCGAGTTCGGCAGTCGGGCGGGCGTGTGGCGCCTCGCCCGCCTCTTCGACCGGCTCGGCGTGCCGATCTCGGTCGGAGCTTCGGCGCTATCGCTCGAGCGCAACCCAGCAGTCGCCGAGTGGATCGTCGGCTCGGGCCACGAGGGTCTCGCGCACGGCTACCGCTGGGCCGAGTGCTCGCAGATGACACGGGAGGAGGAGCGATCACAGATGCTTCGGGCCGTCGAGGTCTTCGAACGCCTGACGGGCGGACATCCGGCCGGCTGGTACGTCAGGTCGTTCCCGAGCATTCACACGCGCGAGCTCGTCGTCGAGGAGGGAGGCTTTCTTTACGACTCAGATGCCTGCAACGACGAGCTGCCTTACTTCGTCGACGTCAGGGGCACGCCGTTCCTCGTCGTCCCCTACTCGAAGGTCTACAACGACACCCGCTATCTCTTGGCGCCGACCTACTCGGTACCGCGGCACTTTTGCGAGAGCCTCAGAGACGGCGTCGAGTACCTCTGCGAGGAGGTCGAGCAGGGCTGCCCGCCGAAGATGATGACGATCGGGGTCCACGCCCGCTGGAGCGGACAGGCGAACCGGGCGTCGGCGCTCCGCGACTTTTTCGAGTGGGCCCTCGAGACCGAGGGCGTGCTCTTCATGCGTCGCGTAGACATAGCGCGCTGGTGGCTCGACCATCACCACGAGTGGGCGCGCCGGCCCAACGGGGGATGAAGCGCGACTTGATCTAGGACCAGGGAGTCGACGGCCGTTCCTGCAGCTCCCCATCGACGTAGAGGGCGTCGACCTTCTCGTCGTAAAAGCAGATGTGGTTCTCGATCTTCGGGCATTCGGGGATCGGTAACGGGTAGCACCACGCGGTGTCCTTCACCAGGTGCTCACCGACTCTCACCGAGTAGTAGGTGGCCTCGCCCTTGTAGGGGCAGCGGCTCGTCGATTCGGACGGCTCGAGGAGGTCGAGGCGGACGTCGAGCTTCGGGATGTAGTAACGGGTCGGCAGGTGCGTCTCGAACAAGAGCCGCGGCCGGCGAGTCTCGGCGACTCTCTCGCCTGCTATCTCGACGACGACGTGGCGCGAGCTCTGCAGCACGTCGACCCGCTTGTAAGGATCCCTCGGATGGACGTAGACCTCGTCATCCTCTTCGAACCAGGCATCCATCTTCGACCAGTAAAATGCCACCAGACCCGAAAGCTCGCCCGGCGCGCCGGGAAGCGGATCGACATAGCGCCAGGCGGCGTTCTCTGCAAGGCGGTCGCCGACCTTCACCGAGTAGTAGCTAGCCTCGCCCTTGTAAGGGCAGCTCGTTCGGTGGTCACTTGGGGCGAGCAGGTCCGCCCGGACGTCTTCGTCGGGGAAGTAATAGACCGGGAGGTGTCCCGTCTCGAACATCGTCCTCACCTGTGTCGAGTCCGCGACGGGCTTACCGGCGAAGCATGCCCTCACGCGCTTCGGACAGCTCTCGAAGCGGACGGCGTGCTCGCCTCCACTGTCTCCGCCGGTGGTCCTTCGGTCCTCGAGCATCTGGCTCATAATGGGTCTCCTGTCATGCCCCCTTGTTCTCGCGCCTTGTCGGCGTCCGAGGATTGCAGTCTGCGAAGCTCGGCGATCGGGATGTGGCAGCGCATCTCGTGGCCCGGTTCCACCTCCACCAATGGTGGCTCGCTCGACTCGCAGAGGCCGTTCGACAATCGCCGCGGGCATCGGGTGTGGAAGACACAACCGGACGGGGGATCGGCCGGGCTCGGGATCTCCCCCATCAGCCTTATGCGCTCTCGGGCTTCCCCGTCAAGGCTCGGCACCGCCGAGAAGAGCGCCTCGGTGTAGGGGTGATGAGGGCCGGCAAAGACGGTTTCGGCGCTGCCGCACTCCATCACGCGGCCGAGATACAGAACTGCGATGCGATCCGCGATGTAGCGGACGACGCCGAGGTCGTGCGAGATGAAGACGTAGCTCACGTGTTCCCGGCCCTGCAGGTCGCTGAGCAGGTTGAGTATCGCCGCCTGCACCGAGACGTCGAGCGCGGAGGTGGGCTCGTCGCAGACGAGGACGGCGGGAGATCCGGCAAAGGCCCGAGCGATCGCTACGCGCTGCTTCAAGCCTCCAGACAGCTGGGCGGGGCGCATCGGGAGGTGGCGCTCCTCCATTCGTACGGACGAGACGATGTCGAGCAGCCTTGTATTGAGGGGTTCCCCCGATAGCCCTGCCAGCTTCGAAAGGGCGCGAGCGATTATGTGCCGGACGCTGTGCCGCCTGTTTAGCGCCGAGTCGGGGTTCTGGAAGACGATCTGCATGGCCCTTAGCTGGTCGCGTCCGCGCTTCTGGCAAGTCGGCGCGAGCGCGCCGTCGTGCAGCTCGATGACAGAGCCGGGATCGGGTGCCGTCAGCCCGACGAGGAGACGGGCGAGCGTGGTCTTGCCGCAGCCGGACTCTCCGACGAGCCCAAGGGTCTCGCCTGCCCTGAGCTCGAGGTCGACCCCGACGACGGCACGGACGTGCTGGCCGCGGGTCACGAATGTCTTCGACACGTCGCGCAGTCGGATCACGGCGTCCCCCCCGACCTTGGCCGTCTCGAGCCCGTGGGTTCCGCCGGGCACCGCCGCTGCGGCCCCGCCGGGCACCGCGCCGTCGAGGTCCTCGGGAGTCATCCGGGGCAGCTCAGGCGCCCGCCCGTGGAAATGGCACCTCGAGGTCCGAGCGGCAGTTATCTCGTACAAAGGCGGTGCTTCCTCGACGCAGCGCTGCTCGGCCAGAGCGCAGCGCTTCGCGAAGACGCAGCCGATCGGGACCTCGTCGGGCGCCGGCAGGAAGCCGGGGATCGTGTCGAGCCGGCCGTGGTCCTTGCGGTGGCCGCGACGCGGGATGCAGCGGAGCAGACCGACTGTATAGGGGTGGCGGGGCTGCTCGAAGATCTCTTGTGCGGGGCCCTGCTCCACGATCTCGCCGGCGTACATGACGCCCACGCGATCGCACATCTTCGCGATGACGCCGAGGTTGTGGCTGATGAACAGGACGGAAGTGTGGAACTGGTCGTGCAACGCGGCTACGAGATCGAGGACCTCGGCCTCGACTGTGGCGTCAAGGGCGGTCGTGGGCTCGTCCAGGATGAGAAGCGCCGGGTCCGAGGCGAGCGCCATGGCGATCACCACCCGCTGCAGCATGCCCCCGGACAGCTGGTGCGGGTACGAGCGCAGCACGCGGACCGGGTCGGGGATTTGCACCCGTTTGAGCGCCTCTCCCGACAGCTCCAGTGCGTCGACCTTGTTGTGGCCCGCTACCTTGAACGCCTCGGTGACCTGGCGCCCGACTCGAAGCGACGGGTTGAGCGCACGGCCAGGCTCCTGGTAGACGACAGAGACTGTGCTGGCCCTCAGGTGGCGGAGGGCTCGCTTGCCCATCGAGGTGAGGTCTCTTGCGTTCACCTCGATCGACCCTGCGCTGATGCGCCCGTTTCTTGGCAGGTAGCGAGTTATCGCGAGCGCAGTCGTCGACTTTCCGCAGCCGGACTCTCCGACGATGCCGAAGGCCTCACGCTTCGCGATGTCAAAAGAGAGGTCGCGAAGCGTCAGGCGGTCCTTCCCCCTCACGCGGTAGGTGACGTCCAAGTTGCGGACGGCGAGGGTGGGAACCGTATCAAGGCCGGCATCGAGGTCGGTGGGAGCGGCGAGAGTCATTGGATGAGCACCGCCTCGATGGAGTCGGAAATGAGGTTCACGGCGACGATGAGCGAGGCAATGGCGAGCGCCGGGAAGAGCGTCTCCCACCAGTACCCGGCCGCGAGGTACTGGTAGTTGGCGGCGATGTCGGCTCCCCAGTCCGGAGTCGGCGGCTGGATGCCGAAACCGAGGAAAGAGAGCGTCGCGACGGTGAAGATGGCGTAGCCAAGGCGCACCGTGAACTCGACGAGGACCGGCCCGAGGACGTTTGGGAGCATCTCGACGAACATGATGTGGACGGCGCTTTCGCCCCGTAGGCGCGCTGCGGCCACGTAGTCGAGGTCGCGCTCCTGGAGGACGGCGGTACGGACCGTGCGGCTGATGATGAGGGCGAAGACGAAGCCGATCACCAAGATGAGCGTGACCGTCGAGGGCCCGGTCGCCACGATGAAGATAAAAGCCACGATGACGACCGGAAGGGCAAGGACCGCATCGACGAGCCGCCCGACGAGGTTGTCGAGGATGCCCCGAAAAAAGCCCTGCAAGAGGCCGACTGCCGTACCGGTGGCGGTGCCGAGGAGCGTGGCGAGCGGCGCGACTATGAGGATGTCGCGGGCGCCGACGATCACCCTCGCGAGCATGTCGCGTCCGAGCGAGTCGGTCCCGAACCAGTTGACGGCGGACGGAGGACCGTTGGTGAGAAGCAGGTTCTGCGAGAGGGGGTTGTGGGCGCTGAAGGTTGGCCCGAACACGGCGCACACCACCCACCACAAAAGCATCAGCGCCCCTACCACGAAGGCCTTCGAGCGGAGAAGCTGAGAGACGTGCTCCTGGCGGATGCGGCCGGCCGACACATCGGTCGCGCCCGCCGCCGCCCGAGGTGGCTGCTGTACAGGCTCGGAAAGGACCACCGCGGGGGAGCCGACTCCGGTTCCGGTGCTCATTCGGCGGCCTCGAGACGGACACGAGGGTTCAGGAGGGAGGCAAGCACGTCGGCGACAAGGGTGGCGACGAGGTAGACGATGCCGATCACGAGCACTCCGGCCTCGAGCATCGGGAAGTCCTTGTCCGTGGCCGCGGTGAAGATCAGCCGGCCGATTCCCGGGTAGTTGAAGAGCGTCTCGACGACGACGAGGCCGCCGATCAGATAGCCCGTCTGAGTCGCTATGACCGTGATGGTCGGAAGGAGCGAATTGCGAAGGACGTGGCGGCTGATCACCGCCCTTCTCGAAAGACCCTTCAGGGTGGCCGTTCGGACGTAGTCCGAGTCGAGGGCTTCGATCGTGCCGGCGCGGGCCATCCTCGCGATGTAGCCGAAGAGGATGAAGACCATCGGGACGACCGCGAGGATGAGATAGCGGAGCTGGCCGACGAGATCTGAGCCGGGGGGCGCGCTCGCGGTGACCGGGAGCCACTTGAGCTCGATGCCGAAGACGACTATCAGCACGATGCCCGAGACGAACTCGGGAACCGTCGACAGTGACAGCCCGAAGATGCTGATGACTCGGTCGACGGCCCGCCCCCGGTTGAGGGCGGCAGCCACGCCGCCGAGTATCCCGAGCGGCACCACCACGACGAAGGCGAAGATCGCCAGCTTCAGAGAGTGCGCGATGGCGGGGAAGAGAAATGAGCTGACAGGCGCGTGGTACTGATAGGACGTGCCCATGTGCCCGCGGACGAAACCGGAGATCCAGCGCCAGTACTGGTCGGCGAGCGGCCGGTCGAGGCCGAGGCCACGGTCGAAGGCCCTCACGGCAGATTCCGACGCAAAGGGCCCGAGGACGGCGCGCCCGGGATCTCCGGGCAGGACCTGGCCGGCGAAGAAGATGATGAGGCTGAGCAGCACGAGGGTCACGACCGCGAGCCCAAGACGCCTCAGCACGTAGCTGCTCAAGGGAGCTCCCGGGACTTTCTGCTACAGCCTCGCTGCGGGACCGGGATCAAGCGTTTCCTCATCTGTCCTCCGAGGTCGGCACGTTGGCCCACGGCACGAGCGCTGGAGCGCCCCAATGTAGCTGCCGAGGGTCCGGTCCGACCATCGCCCGGTGTTCAATAGAGCTCACCGGTTCGGGCTCTCCTTGGACATCGGTGCAGTCTCCTTTTGGTGGGTTGTCGACCTAGAAGACCCATGGGTTCCCACCGGGAGGAGGCCCCGCTTCATGGCATTCAGTGAAGCTCGTAGCGTGTGACTGCGCGCTCGTCGTACTCAATCCCTATACCTGGACGTTCGCTCAGGACGGCGGCACCGTCACGCACCTGCAGCCTCGTCTCTTCCGTTAGGAGCGTTTCAAAGTTGTAGATGCCCTTGTCCA
>JBOGHY010000037.1:0-23094 GCA_050742375.1 Acidimicrobiales bacterium
GCCGCCGGAGCCCAGCCCGACGACGCCTGGGGTCTGCTGTTCGTGCTCGCCGGAGTGCTCCTTGGCCTGGCGGTGCACTTCGGCGTGCTCGGGCCGGCGGGTCACGCCGCCTGGTCGGCGGGGGCGAGGCTGCTCGGCTGGGGGGAGGACGTCGTACCGGCGGCACTCGTCGTAGGTGGCGTCGTGCTCGTCTCCGAACGGTCCCGCTGGGGCGTCCTCGGCACCCTCGCCTCGGTGGTGCTGCTCGCTGCCGGCGCCGCCGGCCTGGCGGATCTGAGCGGCGGCAACCCCGCGATCACGGCCGCCTGGGCGCGACTCGGCGGCGCCGGGGGCATCGTGGGCGCTGGTCTTGCCGGAGGTATGGCAAGGGGGATCGGCACCGCCGGAGCCGGCGTCGTGATGGCCGCCATCTCGATGGCCGCCATCTGCTGGCTCTTCGGAGGCCGCACGGCCGCCTCGTTGCGGGCGGTGGCGCTCTGGCTCGGCCGCTTGGGCGCCGCCGGGGCGCGGTCGCTCGGTGCTTTCAGGGCCGAGGCTCTCGCCGCCGCCGCATCGGGGGCAGCCGGGCGGCGCGGCCGAGAGACGGGCGACACGGGCGAAGCTGGCGAGCTCAGACGCCCGGTTCTCTACGACGGCGAGCTCGACGAGGCTCGGCCCGCCGGCGACGTTGCTCCCGGGCCCGAGCTGGAGCCCGAGACCCCGCCGGTGCCAGCCCTCATGGCGGCCGGCATGGTTGCCCATGCGACGGGTGGTCAGGACGGCGAGGAGATCGCCGAGCAGCTCTCGCTCCCCGTGGTGCCCCAGAGTCCGAGCTGGCGGCTCCCCCAGCCAAGGCTGCTGAAGCGCAGCACCGACCAGTTGCACGACCGCAAGGAGATCGAAGGCCGAGGCCGGGCGCTCGAATCGGCGCTCGGCGCCCACGGTGTCGAGACGCACCTCGTCGGCTTCACCGTCGGCCCGACGGTCACCCGCTTCGAGCTGGAGCTCGGGAGCGGCGTCAAGGTCGCCCGCGTCACGAGCCTTGCCAAGGACATCGCCTACGCCATGGCGTCTCCCGACGTCCGCATTCTGGCGCCCATACCGGGTCGGTCCGCCATCGGAGTCGAGGTCCCGAACCGGGAGCGCCAGCTCGTGACCCTTGGCGACGTGCTCTCGACCACCGAGGCCCGCCGGGCGCGGCACCCCTTGGAGGTGGCGCTCGGGCGGGACATTGCCGGGCGCGCGGTCATGGTCAACCTTGCCGAGATGCCGCACCTGCTCATCGCCGGCGCCACGGGAGCGGGCAAGTCGTCATGCATCAACTCGCTCATCACCTCGGTGATGTGCCGGGCGACGCCCGACGACGTCAGGCTCATCCTCGTTGACCCGAAGCGGGTCGAGCTCGGCCACTACAACGGCCTGCCACACCTGCTCACCGAGGTCGTCGTCAACCCCAAGCGCGCCGCCAACGCGCTTTCGTGGGCGGTGACGGAGATGGAACGGCGCTACGACCTGCTGGCCGAGGTCGGCATGCGTGACATCTCCGGCTACAACGCCGCCGTCGAGCGGGGCGACTTCGACCCGCCGGACGGCGCCGGCGAGCGGGGCTCCGGCGACGCCGCAGAAAGGCCCGACGCAGACGAGCCTGAGACAGACGGGCCGCCCGCAGACGAGCCGCCCGCAGACGAGCGCCAGCGCGACGAGCGCCAGCGCGACGAGCGCCACGGTCGCCTCCCCTACGTCCTCGTCGTCGTCGACGAATTGAACGACCTCATGATGGTCGCCGCCCGCGACGTCGAGGAGGCAATCTGCCGCATCGCCCAGATGGCCCGCGCCGTCGGGATCCATCTCGTCATCGCCACCCAGCGCCCCTCCGTCGACGTGATCACCGGCGTCATCAAGGCGAACATCCCCTCACGGCTCGCCTTCTCGGTGTCCTCGCTCGCCGACAGCCGGGTCATCTTGGACCAGCCTGGCGCCGAGCGCCTCGTCGGGCGCGGTGACCTCCTGCTCCTCACGGCATCGTCCAGCATCCCCCGCCGGATCCAGGGACCGTGGGTGGGTGAGGACGAGGTGCGCGCGATCGTCGCCCATTGGCGGCGCCAGAGCGGTCCGCGCTATGTCGAAGGCGTCGCGGGCGACGACGCCTCGGCGCCCGGGGGGGGTGGCGACGACGGCGACGACGACGAGTACCTTGCCCGTGCGATGGAGCTGGTCGTGCGCGCTCAACTAGGCTCGACGTCCATGCTGCAGCGCAGGCTCCGAGTCGGCTTCGCGCGGGCCGGCAGGCTCATGGACCTCCTCGAGCGACGCGGCGTTGTGGGCCCGTCGGAGGGCTCGAAGGCGCGCGCAGTCCTCATGACGCCTGAGGAGCTCGACCAGCTGGACCGTTGAGGCAAGCGCCACGGTGACCGAGCCCGTGCGAAGGGAGCTCCGGGCGGCGTACAGGGCGCGGCGCCTGCGCGCCCGCCAGCTACGGGCGTTGGCGGGGCTCGTGGGACTCGCCGTGGTCGTATGGGTCGTTCTCGTCGTGGTGCTCCCCGGGGGAGGAGCCGTCCCGACGGCCCGCGGGGGTACGCCAGATCCGGGCCACGGGACGGCCAAGGCGCCGCGCCTCGCGATCACGGCGACGGTGCCAGGGGTGCTCGAGGTCTCTGGCTCGCTCGGCGATCTTCCCTTCCCGAAGAGCGGCCAGGGGGCCGTTGGGGTCGCCGGCGTCGGGATCATCGGCGCCTCCCCCCACGAGATCTCACGACCCATCGCGAGCGTGACGAAGGTCATGACGGCCTTCCTCGTGCTCCGAGACCACCCCCTCACCGCCGCCGGTGGCGGTCCGGTCCTCACCATGACGAAGGCGGACCACCTCGCCTGGATCAAGGCGTCCGAAGAGGACGAGTCGAACGTCAGGATCGTCGCCGGCGAGCGCATCGACGAACGCCAGCTGCTCGAGGCCCTCCTCATCCCATCGGCGGACAACGTGGCGGACATCCTCGCGAGGTGGGACGCCGGAAGCATCGTGGCCTTCGCTCAGAAGATGAACGCCGAGGCAGCCCTGCTCGGCCTCGGCCACACGCGCTACGGCGACGCCAGCGGCGTCAACCCCCTCTCACGCAGCACGGCCGCCAACCAGGTCGTCCTCGCCGCCCAGGTGATGGCGAACCCGGTCTTCCGCTCGATCGTCGACATGCGCTCGGCCGTGATCCCGGTGGCGGGACGGGTCTGGAACTACAACCCGGTGCTCGGCCAGGACGGCATCGTCGGGGTGAAGTCCGGTTTCACCCAGGAGGCCGAGGGCTGTCTCGTCACGGCCGCCTGGCGGACGGTCTCGGGGCACCGCGTGCTCGTCGTCAGCGCCGCCACCGGCCAGACCCTCGGGCTGTACGAGGCGGGGCGGGTCGACGTGGCCCTCCTCGACGCCGCCACCGGGCTGCTGGCGGAGCGAACGGTGCTCGGCGCCGGCGACGTGGTCGGGGTCGCCCGCGACAGGCTCACCGGAAAGACGGCCAAGCTTGTCTTGTCGGGGGGCGGCATCGTCGTGACGGGCTGGCCGGGCCTCGGTCTGCGGACGAGACTGAGGGCGCTCCCGCGTGCTCAGATCCCCGCCCGAGCCCTCGCCGCCGGCACGATCGTGGCGACACTCAGGGTGACCGCGCCCTCGGGCAGCGCCATCGTCGAGCCGGTCGTCCTCGCCCGCGAGCTGCCGGCTTCGCGATGAGGGCCCGGGCGCCCGCCTCCTCGGCCAATCTCGGCCCCGGCTACGACGTCTTGGCCGTTGCCCTGTCGCTCTACGTCGAGGTCGAGGTGACGCCGGCGCCGGCCCTGTCGATCGAGAGCCGGGGCGAGGGGGCCGAGATGCCCCTCGACGGTGGCCACCTCGCCGCCCGGGTCGTCTCCGAGGTTCTCGGCCACGACCGGGCTCACATCTCGGTCTCCTCCGACGTGCCCGTCGGACGCGGCCTCGGTTCGTCGGCCGCTCTCGCCGTGGCGGCGGCCGCGGCAGCCGGCGCCCCCGACCCCCTCGCGCTCGGCGCCCGCTTCGACGGCCACTGCGAGAACGCTGCGGCGGCCTTCCACGGCGGGCTCGTCGCCGCCACCCTCGTCGACGGCCGGCCGCTGGCCCGCAGCCTGTGGCTCGACGACGCCCTCCGTCTCGTCCTCGTCGTCCCCGCTCAGCAGCTCCCTACGAAAGCCGCTCGCTCCCTTCTACCGTCCGCCGTCGCGCTCGACGACGCCGTGTTCAACCTCGGGCGGCTCGGCCTGCTGATCGCCGGCCTGGCCGACCGGCGGGCGCTCGTGGCCCAAGCCGGAGACGACCGCCTCCACCAGGCGCCCCGGGGGGGCCAGTTCCCCGAGTCCGGGGTGCTTCTCGAGGCGCTGCGGCGCGGTGGGGCCACCGTCGCCTGCTGGTCCGGGGCGGGACCGAGCCTGCTCGGCATCTGCGACGGGGACGAGGCTGCTTCCTCGGCGCGCCGCGCGGCGGCCGACGCGATGGCGGATGTGGGGGTGAAAGGAGGGGCTTTTGTGGTGGATGCCGACCGACGAGGGCTCGTCGTGTCGCAGTGATCGAAGACCGTAAGTTGGCTCCCGCGGGGCGCTGAACGCGACCTGCGGGCAAGGAGGCTCTCACGTGCGCTTCTTCAGCTTCCACCTGATGCCCTATCCCGGGCTCCCGCCCGACTACGACGGCCCCGCGTGGATCACCTGCCCCAACTCTCTCTTCGACCCCGCTCTCGGCACCGGGATCTACAACCGCTACCTCGACGAGCTCATCCTTGCCGAGGAGCTCGGCTTCGACGGCGTCTGCGTGAACGAGCATCACCAGAACGCCTACGGCCTCATGCCCTCGCCCAACTTGATGGCGGCGATCCTGGCGCGCCAGACCTCTCGGGTGCGCATCGCCGTGGTCGGGAACGCCCTGCCGCTCTACGACCCGCCCACTCGTGTTGCGGAGGAGTTCGCCATGATCGACTGCATCTCGGGCGGCCGCCTCATCGCCGGCATGGTGGTGGGCGGAGGACCGGAGTACTACTCCTTTTCGATCAACCCGGCCGAGGCGAGGAGCCGCTTCAGCGAGGCGCACGATCTCATCTTGAGGGCATGGACCGAGCCCGGACCTTTCGAGTTCACCGGCAAGCACTACCGCATCCGCTACGTGAACACCTGGCCGCGGCCCGTCCAGCGGCCGCATCCCGAGGTCTGGATCCCAGGCGCCGGATCGCTCGAGACCCTCGAGTTCGTGGCGAGGCACCGCTATGCCTACATGGGGATCCCGTACTTCCACATCTCGGTCTTCGAGCGCATGTTCCACCTCATGCGCGACGCCTGCGAGGCCGAGGGCTACGAGGCCGACCCCCTCCAGCTCGGCTGGCTCGTGCCCATCTTCGTGGCCGACTCCGACGCGGCGGCCCGTGAGCGCTACGAGGAGCACTTCTGGTACTTCGTGAAGCGCCTCCTTCCAGGCATCACGATCTCACCGCCGGGCTACACGACGGTGCGCTCGCTCGAGAACATCCTGAAGGGCGGCGCCACCTTCGCCGAGTTCCTGCAGACCTGGGACCAGGTCGTCGAGGGCGAGTACGCCATCGTCGGCTCGCCTGCGACGGTGACCGAGCGCCTGCTGGCGAACGTCGAGCGCCTCGGGGTGGGCAACCTCCTCGGCCTCTTCCAGCTCGGCACGCTGCCGCAGGCCGACACGCGGCGCAGCATGGAGCTCTTCGCCGTCGAGGTCATGCCGCGGCTTCGAGAGCGGTTCCCCGGCACCGAACGCCGTACGGTTTCCGGCACCGTCGCATGAGAGCAGAACGAGACGTCCGAGCCGTCCCCTCGGTCCGTCCCGTCGAGACCTTCCCCTTCGACACCGCCGTAGGTCGCGTCACTCTCAGCCGCTGCGGCGTGCCGGGGGGAGAGCCGGTCGTCTACCTGCACTCCGCCGGCGGCGAGGGCGGAGCGGACTCGGCGGCCCCGTTCCTCGAGCGCATCGGCGAATGGGCGGATGTCTACGCGCCGATGCTGCCGGGGTTCTCGGGATCCGAAGGGCTCGATCAGATCGACGACATGGAGGACGCCGTCTACCACATGCTCGACCTCCTGGAGCGCCTTGGCCTAGGCGACGGGATCTCGAGAGGCGGCCCGGGCGGCGGCTCGGGCGGCACCGGAGGCGGCAGAGGCGGCGAAGTCACCCGCCGGCCGCACCTCGTCGGGCTGTCGCTCGGCGGATGGCTGGCGGCGGAGATCGCCTGGCGCCACCCCGGCGCCCTCGCATCGATGACGCTTGTCAACGCGCCCGGGATCTACGTCGAGGGCGCCCCGATGGCCGAGCTCTTTGGACGCCCGATTGACGAGCTCGCCGAGGACACCTTCGCCGACCAGTCTCATCCGGTGGCGGCGATGATGCACCAGCTCGCCTCGATGGGAGCCGCAGGTGCCGGAGCCGTCCCTTTCGACCTTGTCCGCCCGTACTTTGAGGCGATGGCGGCCGCCGCCAAGCTCGGGTGGGACCCTTACTTCCACAATCCGAAGATGCGAAGGCGCCTGCACCGCGTCGACGTCCCGACGCTGGTGGTCGCCGGCAGGCTGGACGGGCTCGTCCCAAACGCCGTCGCCGAGGAGTATGCCCGCCTCATCCGTGGAGCGCGGTTGGTCTACATCGAGGACGCAAGCCACATGATCCCCCTCGAGCAGCCGGACCGTCTGGCGCTCCTCGTACGAGAGGTGGTCGAACCTGTCCCCGGCCGGTCTTCCGCCTGATCCGATCGCTCTTGAGCCTCGGCCTCCCGCCCTGTCGGTGTCTGTTTTCGGAACCGCGGTCTGGACATTGGAATGTACCAACAAAGTTTGCTGAGCGTAGGTGTGCCACGTGGTGCCGCCCTCGGCGCCTCGGTGTCCTTCGGCGCCTCGAGAGCCGGGGGGCGGGCGCCCGGCTCTCAGGGCCGGTCGGCGGTTGCCTCGTCGAGCCCCTGGGCGAGGGTGATCCACGACAGCGTGGCGCACTTGATCCGCACCGGGAACTTCACGACCCCCTGGAGCGCCGCCAGCTCCCCGAGGCCGTCGGCCTCGAGCGCCGCCGAGCCCTCGGCCGGTTCGGCATCGGGCGGCTCACCGGCGCCGTCGTCGCCGGCGCCGTCAGCTTCGGAACCGGCGCTGATGCTGTGCTCGTGTATCGACATCATGGCCTTGAAGGATGAGATGAGCCGCCTCGCCTCGGCCGTCGTCCTTCCCTTCACGGCCGCCGACATCATCGACGCCGACGACTGCGAGATCGAGCAGCCCTGACCGCCGATGCGGAGATCGGACACCTTGCCGTCGTCGACCTGCAGGTAGACGACGATCTCGTCGCCGCAGAGCGGGTTGAAGCCCTCTGCCCGGTGCGCCGGCGGCACGGGCAGCTCGCCCCGGTTCCTCGGCGACCGGTAGTGGTCGAGGATGATCTCCCGGTAGAGGTCTTCCAATGCGGACATGGCCAGTTCCAAGCTCCCTGTGTTGTCTCGTGGACGACGGCGGCGGCGGCTCAGCTCACCCGAAGAGGGACCGCGCCGCCCGGAGTGCTGCCGACAGCGCCGTCAGGTCCTCTTCGAGGTTGTACACGTAGAGCGACGCCCGCGCCGTCGCCGGCACACCGAGCCGGCGCATGAGCGGCTTGGCGCAGTGGTGAGAGGCGCGCACGCAGACTCCCTCGGCGTCGAGCACCTGGGCGAGGTCGTGGGGGTGGATGTCCCGGTAGCCGATGGAGATGGCGCCCCCGCGGCTCGCCGGGTCCGCCTCGGGCCCGTAGATGCGTATGTCGCCGCCGTGGTCCGCCCGTAGGGTCTCGATGCCAAAGGCGGTGAGGGCAGCCTCGTGGGCGGCCACGGCCTCCATGCCGATCGCCTCGAGATACGACAGGGCGGCGTCGAGTCCGATCGCCTCGGCGATCGGCGGCGTGCCCGCCTCGAACTTCCACGGCACGTCGTTGGCGGTGAAGCCGTCGAGGCGGACATCGCGGATCATCTCGCCGCCACCGAGGAAGGGCGGCATGGCTTCGAGTAGCTCGCGGCGCCCCCAGAGCACCCCGATCCCGGTGGGGCCGAGCATCTTGTGGCCGGTGAAGGCGAGGAGGTCGACGCCCAAAGCGGCGACGTCGATACGGCGGTGCGGGGCGAGCTGGGAGGCGTCGCAGACCACGATCGCCCCGGCGGCGTGCGCGGCGGCGACGATCGGCGCCAGGTCGTTTATCGTGCCGAGGACGTTCGACATGGCCGTCACCGAGACGATGCCCGCCCCGTCGACGAGGCGCTCCAGGTCGGACAGGTCGAGGTGGAAGTCGTCGGTGACGCCGAGGTAGCGCAGCTCGGTCCCACGCTCGGCGGCGAGCATCAGCCACGGGACGATGTTGGCGTGGTGCTCCATCTCCGTGAGGACGACGGCGCGCCCCGGCGGTAGGAGGTGGCGGCCGTACGAGCTCGCCACCAAGTTGAGCGCCTCGGTGGCGTTCTTGGCGAAGACCACTTCTTTCTCGGGGTCCATCGCTCCGATGAAGCGACCGACGTGATGACGGGCAGCCTCGTAGCGCCGGGTCGCCTCCTCGGCGATGGCGTAGACGCCCCGGTGGACGTTGGCGTGGGTCGTCTCGTAGTAGTCGTCCATCGCCTCGAGCACCTGGCGGGGCCGTTGCGACGACGAAGCAGAGTCGAGGTAGACGAGGCGCTTGCCGTCGCGTCTCGTCGCCAAGATAGGGAAGTCCGCCTTGATCGCCCGGGCGTCGAGGTCGTGGCTCGCGCTCGCCCGTATGCCGGCGGAGGCGGCTATCGACGCCATGCCTCGTAGCCCTCGGCGTCGAGGCGGGCGGCGAGCTCGGGCCCGCCCGAGTCCACGATCCTGCCGTCGATCAGGACGTGCACCCGATCCGGCTCGAGCACGTCGAGGATGCGCCGGTAGTGCGTCACGAGCACGACGCCGAGCCCGGGCCGCCTGGCGCGCACCTCGGCGACGCCTCTGGCGACGACCCGCAGCGCGTCGACATCGAGGCCGGAGTCCGTCTCGTCCAGGATGGCGAGATCCGGCTCGAGCATCGCCATCTGGAGTATCTCGTTCCGTTTCTTCTCGCCGCCCGAGAAGCCCTCGTTCAGGTACCGCCCGGCGAAGCTCGGGTCCATGTCGAGGCGCTGCATCCACTCCGTGAGCGCCACCCGCACCTCGAGCACGGAGATCTCCGAGCCCTTGCGGGCGCCCACCGCCTGGCGCAGGAACTGGGAGACGGGGACGCCGGGGATCTCCTCTGGGTACTGGAAGGCGAGGAAGATGCCAGCCTTGGCCCGGACGTCGACCGGCCAGTCGGTGACGTCGTCTCCCTGGAAACGGATCGAGCCACCGCTCACGCGGTACTCGGGGCTCCCTGCAAGGGCGTTGGCGAAAGTCGACTTGCCCGATCCGTTCGGGCCCATGATGGCGTGGAGCTCGCCCTTTTCGACCCGCAGGTCGAGTCCTTTCAGGATCTCCCGGTCGTCGACGGCGACCCGAAGACCTTCGACCTCCAAAAGGGGCTCGGGGCTCACACCCACCATCGTAGTGATGGCCCCGGGTTTCCACTACCGGCGTAGGAGAAAATCTTCAGCGGGTCGGGGGAGCCCCGTCGGGGCCACCAGCCCCTGCTACCAGCCCCTAGCCACCCATTCGTCCAGGTGCGGGCGCTCGGCACCGATGGTGGTGTCCTTTCCGTGGCCCGGCATCACGATGGTCTCGTCGCCGAGCAAGGCGAAAAGGCGCCGGTCGATCGAGGAGATGATCTGTTCGAAGTCACCGAGCTCGGTCTTGGTGTTGCCGGCGCCACCGGGGAACAGCGTGTCGCCCGACAGCAGGACGGGCGAGCCGTCGATGCGGAAGCACATCGATCCGGGCGTGTGCCCCGGCGTGAGGATCGTGTGGAGGCGCAGCCGGCCCACCTCGATGACAGACTCGTCCTCCATGAGAAGGTCGTAAGAGGGGAGCATGCCGGCGTCGGCGGCGGTGACGGCGACCTCGTACCCGGCGTCGCGCAGCTGCGGGACGGCCTGGATGTGGTCCCAGTGACCGTGCGTCTCGATCACCTGGCGCACGCCGAGGCTGCGGCAGAGCTCGAGCAGCTGCTCGTGCTCGTTGGTGGCGTCGACCAGGACGGCGTCCCCGGTCGCTTTGCACCGCACGACGTAGACGTTGTTGTCGAGCGGTCCGACCACGACCTCGTGGATCTCGACCTGGCTGTCCTCGTAGTGCACTGTGGCTCCTTTGCGGGCTCGGGCGGCCTCGTCGACCTCGGTCGGCCTCGTCGACCTCGGCCGGTCGGTCGGTCGGTCGTTCGTTCGTTCGCTCTGTCCGGCGCAGCCGTGTCGACCGACCGCACCCAGACTAGGCGGACTAGGGTTCGCCGCAGCCCGGGGCGGTCGAGGGCGGCCGAGGGCGGCCGAGGGCGGCGCCCATCTTCGAGCTTGGAGGTCCGGTGAACTTCGGCTTCAGCGAGGAGCAGGACGAGCTCCGGCGAGCGGTTCGCCGCTTCCTCGAGGACAAGTCCCCGAGCGCCGAGGTCCGCCGCCTGATGGAGACGACCGAGGGCTACGACCCGTCGGCCTGGTCCCAGATGGCGAGCCAGCTCGGCCTGCAGTCGCTCATCATCCCGGAGGCTTACGGCGGCTCGGGCTTCGGCTATCTCGAGCTCGTCGTCGTGGTCGAAGAGATGGGACGGGCGCTTTTGTGCGCCCCCTACTTCTCGACCGTGGCGCTCGCCGCCAATACCCTCCTGCACTGTGGCGACGAGGCCGCCAAGTCCGAGTACCTCCCGAAGATCGCCTCCGGCGAGCTCGTCGCCACCCTCGCCTACACCGAGCCGCCGGGCCGTTGGGACCTTGGCGGGATAGAGCTCGAAGCGGCGGCAGCAGGCGGGCGCTGGTCGCTCAGCGGGACGAAGTCCTTCGTGATCGACGGTCACGTGGCGGACCTGGTGCTCGTCGCTGCACGCACCGAGCGGGGCGTCAGCCTGTTCGCCGTGCGCGGGGAAGCGGCTGGCCTGAGGAGGACGGCGCTTTCGACCATGGACCAGACACGTAAGCAGGCGCGTCTCGACTTTTCGGGCACGGAGGGGGTCCTCGTCGGCGAGGAGGGCGGGGCCGGCCCGGTGCTCGAGCGGACGCTCGACCTGGCCGCCGTGGCGCTGGCGGCCGAGCAGGTGGGCGGGGCGCAGCGTGTCCTCGAGATGAGCGTCGAGTACGCCAAGACTCGCATCCAGTTCGGTCGACCCATCGGGAGCTTCCAGGCGATCAAGCACAAGTGCGCCGACATGCTCCTCGAGGTGGAGGCGGCCAAGTCCGCCGCCTACTACGCCGGCTGGGCGGCGGCCGAGAGCAACGACGAGCTGCCGGTGACGGCCTGCCTCGCGAAGGCGTACTGCTCCGAGGCGTACTTTCACGCCGCCGCCGAGAACATCCAGATCCACGGTGGGATTGGCTTCACCTGGGAGCACGACGCCCACCTTTACTTCAAGCGGGCGAAGTCGTCCGAGCTCCTCCTCGGCGACCCCGCGCATCACCGGGAGCTGCTCGCCCAGCGCATCGGCATCTGACCCCCGGCCGAGCTGTCGAACGTGGTCGGCCGGCAAACGCTCGGCGAGTGCGCGGTCTCGGGCCCGTGAGGCTGCGCGAGGGCGCTGTGACCGAGCAAGAGAGCACCTCGGAGTGCCTGCGCCGTGCCGGGCCCTCGA
Source organism: Acidimicrobiales bacterium (assembly GCA_050742375.1). Taxonomy (GTDB): domain Bacteria; phylum Actinomycetota; class Acidimicrobiia; order Acidimicrobiales; family Bog-793; genus JAKATT01. The sequence continues at coordinate 11,684 of JBOGHY010000037.1, forward strand.
GTGTCACCCCCGCCCCGGGCAGAGTCGATAGTGTGGGGCCACCAGAGAAAGGAGGTGGTCCAACGACATGAGTAGTCATTTACTTGGGACCCTGGAGGTGGCTGGCCGCTAGGCGGCTTTGCTGGACCACCTGGTGTACATCCAGTCAGGCACCCTCGACCGAGCCGGTCGGAAGCTGGTCCCGTCCGATGCAGTCCGGAAGTCGAGCCTTTCAGCAGTGTGCTTCGGTGTGTGGGCGGCCCCGTTCGGGGCCGCCCACAGCCGCGCTCCCGGGCCCGTTGGACCGGTCGCCCGCAGGCGGCGGCTACCGGCGGCAAGTGCCCAGGGTTGGCACCATTCGATCCTGCCCGACTGCTTGGAGCCGAGTTCGGTGACCTGCCTATTCCGTACCTACAGCGTCCCCGGGGAGTCGGGCGAGACCCCGCGCCACGAGATCGTGCACGTCGCAGCTGACGAGTGTCGAGCCGGTGGCGCGGGCGCCGGCGGCGTAGGCGGCGTCGTAGACAGAGATCTCGTGCTGGTTTGCGATCGCGCTTGCACTGGCGATCAGATCCTCATCCACCCGGACGAGCCCACCGTCGGCGCCCACCGCCGCCACTCGTTCACGAAGGCGATCGGCTGCCGTCGGGTCGCGCCAGGCGCGCAGCGCCACGTTGGTCACCTCGTAGTAGGCGAGATCGAGGGTGGCGAGCGGATCCGGGCCGCCAAGGAGCCGGCGAGCATCGAGGTGGTGCGCGTCATCGGCGTCTTCGCTCGCGAGGAGCACGCTTGCGTCTATGAACTGGAGCGTCAAGAAAGGGGCCGGCTCGCTTTCACCACGTCGCCGACGTTCCCGCCGTAGCGTCCCTTACCGAGCGCGTCGATCTCAGCCATACGCGCCCTGCGGGACTCGCTCCGGCGGCTCAGCGCCTCCTTTGCCAGGCCGCGTATCAGCCCGCTACGGGTGGTCCCCCTACGGGCCGCCTCGACGTCGACAGCTCTGAGCAGCTCGTCAGGCAGCGACACCATCACCTTGGCCACAGCCCAGTATACCTGGTATTGCCTCAGTCTCGAGCTGGGTGGGAGGCCTCGGGGCGGTGGCGGGAGCGGGCAGGCCGCCTTACGAGGCGCCGTGCGGTGCCCGATCGCCGGCGCGCGCGATCGCCTCTTCCACGGAGCGGCGCAGCTCGTAGGCAGCGGCTCGAGGGTCAGCGGCTCCGGTCAGCCAGCGGACCGCGACGAATCGGCGGGCTCCGGCGATCGCCATCTGCGCCACCGTCGCCGGGCGGGCATCTCCGGTGACGAAGAACGGCAGTGGCGGCTTGACCGATGAGCATTGCCGCCAGGCCTCGGTGATGTATGCGAGCCCGGTACCGGGCCGGCCCGGCTTGGTCGGGGTGGGCACGACGGGCCCCACCGAGATGTAGTCGACGGGCTCATCGAGCGCCGCGAGGAGCTGTGAGGAGTCATGGGTGGACAACCCGACGATGGCCTCAGGTCCGACGAGGCGGCGCGCCTCGACGGGCGCCACGTCGTCCTGACCAACGTGGACCCCGTCTGCCTCGGCGGCCACCACCAGGTCTGGGCGATCGTTCAGGATCAGGGGGACGCCGTGCTCAGCGCACACCTTGTGCAGGAGGCGGGCACGTTTGACGAGGGCCCCGTCGGAAAGCGACTTCTCCCTCAGCTGAACGACGTCGACACCCCCTTTGATGCAGGAGGCCGCGAATTGCTCGAGGTCGGGACGGTCCGGGGTGCAGAGGTAGAGTCGCCGTCGCCCGATGGCGGCGGCGGCCTTGGACATCTCGCTCGGAAGGCGGGATCCGCCCTCAGCCCCGCCGCTTGCCAACGCCGTCGGAAGTGGCTTTGCCGGGCCGGGAGCCCGCCCCCGCCGTGCCGGCCCGGCTGCGGCGGGTGCCCGCAGCCTTGGGGATTCGTGCCCCGGAGCCGCTGTCGGGCCGGGCGATCTCTCGTGCTGCCAGCTTCATCTCCCGCTTTTGTTGGCGGACGAACGCCAGAGACTCTGGACCTTCGATGTCGGCGACTGAGCGGCGACTGCCGGGCTCGCCGTACGGTGAGCTCGCCTGCTGCCACCCGGCGGGGCGCACGCCGAGCTGCTTGCCGAGCAGTGCGAGAAATATCCGCGCCTTTTGGTCCCCGAAGCCGGGCAACGCCTTCAGGCGACGAAGAAGGTCGTCGCCAGTGGCGGCGGACTTCCAGATCTTGGCGGCGTCGCCGCCATAGCCCTCGACGATGTGGATGGCGAGCTGTTGCACCCGCGCCGCCATGGCGCCGGGGAACCGGTGAAGGGCGGGTCGCTCCGAGAATGCCGCCGCGAGCTCGGCCTCGCGCATCTCGGCGAGCCGCCTGGCGCCGAGCGTCCCGCCGAGGCGCTCCCTTAGGATCCGGGGCCCGGCGAATGCCTTCTCGAGGGGGATCTGTTGGTCCAGCACCATGCCGATCAGCAGCGCGAAGGGATCCTTGCTGAGCAACTGGTCGGCGGCGCGGTCCTGCGCGAGGTGTAGCTGGACCATGGCGACAGACTACCGAGGCGGCTCGGCTGTGATCGCCCGCTCACCGGGGCTTCAGGAGAGCCGGGGGTCGATCGCCTCCGGGTCGATGCCGAAGCGGCTGATCGCGTCGGCGACCTCGCCCTCTTTGACCGAGCCGGCGCGGGCGAGGGCAGCCAGGGTGGCCACCACCACATGGGCTGAGTCGACCTCGAAGTGCCGCCGCAGCGCCGCGCGGCTGTCGGAGCGTCCGAAGCCGTCGGTGCCGAGGGGTACGAGCCCGCCAGGCACGAAGCGGGAAATCTGCTCCGGCACCGCTTTCACGTAGTCCGAAACTGCGACTATCGGACCGGGCGACGAGCCGAGCGCCCGCTCCACAAAAGAGTGCCGCTCTGTGCTCCCCGGATGGAGCCGGTTCCACCGTTCGACCTCGAAGGCGTCCTCGGCAAGCGACTTGTAGCTCGTGACGGACCAGCACTCGGCTGCCACGGCGAAGTCCTCGGCCAGGATCACCTGCGCCTCGGTGGCCGCCTGCCAGGCCGTCCCCGAGAACAGGATCGTGGCGAGCCGGGGCTCGGCGCCGCCGTCCGCCGCGGGGTCCGCCGAGCCGGCTGAGCCCGCCGAGCCGCGAGGACGTCGCGTGCGACCGGTTCGTCCGCCGGCGCCGTTCGATCCGTCGCCGAGCTCCGGGGCGGCCGAGAAGCGGTAGCAGCCACGGAGGACGCCCTCGCGGATTCGGGCGCGCTCGTCCTCGCCCTCGGGCAGGGGCGGCATCGTGTAGTTCTCGTTGTAGAGCGTCAGGTAGTAGAGGATGTCCTCGGCGTCGGGCCCGGTGAGGCGACCGACGGCGTCTTCGACGACGATCGCCATCTCGTAGGCAAAGGCCGGATCGTAGGCCCGCACGTGTGGGAAGGCCGAGGCGAGCAGCAGCGAATGTCCGTCCTCGTGCTGGAGTCCCTCACCGCTCATGGTGGTCCGCCCGGCCGTGCAGCCGGCGAGGATGCCCCGGGCCCTGGCGTCGCCGGCCTGCCAGATGAGGTCGCCGATCCGCTGGAAGCCGAACATCGAGTAGAAGAGGTAGATCGGAAGCATCGGCGTGGCCCAGGTGGCGTACGCCGTGCCGGCCGCCTGGAAGCTCGCCATCGCACCCGCCTCGGTGATCCCCTCCTCGAGGATCTGGCCGTTGCGGTCCTCGGCGTAAGAGAGCAGTAGTCCGGCGTCGACCGGGGTGTAGCGCTGGCCCTCGGCTGCGTAGATCTTCACCTCTGAGAAGAGAGCGTCGAGGCCGAAGGTCCGGCCTTCGTCTGGGATGATCGGCACTACGTGGCGGCCGATGCCCGGATCGCGCAGCAAGTTGCGGAGGAGCCGGGCGAAAGCCATCGTCGTGGAAACGGCCTGAGCTCTCGATCCCTGTGAAAATTCCTCGAAAGCCCCTCCGTTCACCGCCGGCAACCCCGCCCGCCCACGTCCGCGCACGACACGATTGGGAAGCGAGCCTCCCTGGGCGGAGAGCCGTGCCTCCAGGTACTCTCGCTCGGGCGCCCCGGCGGGCGGACGGTAGAAGGGCGGCTCGGGTGCGGCGAGCGCCTCGTCGGGGACCTCGTCGTTCAGGTAAAGGCGGTCGCGCAGCACAACGAGCTGGCTGTGGGTCATCTTCTTGATCTGGTGCGTGGCGTTACGCGCCTCGATCTCAGGCCCAAGGGTCCAGCCCTTTATCGTCTTGGCGAGGATGGCGGTGGGCGCACCCGACTGCTCGGTCACCATCTTGTAGGCGGCATAGAGCTTCCGGTAGTCGTGCCCTCCGCGGGGGAGCTGCTGAAGATCGGCGTCGGAGAGGTGCTCCACCATCTGGCGAAGGCGAGGGTCCGGCCCGAAGAAATGCTCGCGGATGTAGGCGCCCGACTGGGTGGCGTAGGTCTGGAAGTCGCCGTCGGGAGTGGTGTTCATCTTGTTCACGAGGACGCCGTCGACGTCCCGAGCGAGCAGATCGTCCCAGCGGCGTCCCCAGATGACCTTGATGACGTTCCAGCCGCAGCCCCGGAAGAGCGCCTCGAGCTCCTGGATGATCTTTCCGTTGCCCCGCACCGGGCCGTCGAGGCGCTGCAGGTTGCAGTTGACGACGAAGACGAGGTTGTCGAGGCGGTCGCGGGAAGCGAGGCGAAGGCCTGCAGTGCTCTCCGGCTCGTCCATCTCGCCGTCGCCGACGAAGCACCACACCCTCGATGCCGACGTGTCGACGAGCTGGCGGTGCAGCAGGTAGCGGTTGAAGCGGGCCTGGTGGATCGCCGCGAGCGGCCCCAGACCCATCGAGACCGTCGGGTATTCCCACAGCTCGGGCATGAGGCGGGGATGCGGGTAGCTCGACAGACCGTCGCCGCCGGTCTCGAAGCGGAAGTTGGCGAGCTCGTCTTCGTCGAGACGCCCCTCGACATAGGCGCGGGCATAGATCCCGGGGGAGGCATGACCTTGGAAGAAGACCTGGTCGCCGGGCTGGCCGTTCGCCTTGCCCCGGAAGAAGTGGTTGAAGCCGACCTCGTACAAAGAGGCCGAGGCGGCGTAGGTGGACAAGTGGCCGCCGATCCCGTTCTCCTTCGAGTTCGCCCTCGTCACCATGACGGCGGCGTTCCAGCGGATGTAGGCACGGATCCGGCGCTCGAGGTGCTCGTCGCCGGGGAACCAAGGCTCCTCGTCGGCGGGGATCGTGTTCACGTAAGGCGTCGAGACCGTGGCAGGGAAGCCGATCTGCTGCGCACGGGCACGCTCGAGCAGCTTCATGAGGACAAAGCGGGCCCGTCCCTTCCCGTGCCGCTCGACGACGGCGTCGAAAGAATCGAGCCACTCGCTCGTTTCGAGCGGGTCGATGTCGGGAACCTGATGCGAGTAGCCGTCGAAGATCACATCCTCCATTGTCGCGCCAAGGCGAGGGAGATCCGGTCGGCCACAAGGCGAGAGCGACCCGGCCGGCCACAAGGCGAGAGCGACCCGGCCGGGGGGCGGGCGCACACCCGTATTCTCGGCCCGATGTCGCGCGACGGCCCCACCGTCTACACCGACGGAGCCTGTAGCGGGAACCCCGGCCCGGGGGGCTGGGCGTGGGCTGTGGCGGGGGACTGGTACTCGAGCGGTGCCGAGGCGCACACGACCAACCAGCGTATGGAGCTCACCGCCGTGCTCCGGGCGCTCCAGACCTTCGACGAGCGGCTCCGGGTCGTGAGCGACTCGACCTACGTCGTCAACTGCTTCCGCGAGGCGTGGTGGGCGTCGTGGCGGGCAAAGGGCTGGCGCAACTCGAAGGGCCAGGCAGTCGCCAACCAGGATCTCTGGCGCCCCATCATCGAGGACGTCGTCGACCGTCGCCCCGGGGCGGTCGAGATCGAATGGGTGAAGGGCCACGGTGGCCACCCCTTGAACGAGCTGGCCGACCGCCTCGCCGTCGAAGCGGCCTCCTCGCAGCTCGGCGCTCTGTCGCGACCTCGAGGCTGATTGGGACGGGCCGCTGTCCTTCTCATATCTTTCCGGCATGCAGATCGAACAAAGCTCCGCCCTAGTCACCGGGGGCGCCTCCGGCCTCGGCGAAGCCACCGTGCGTGGTCTTTGCGCCAAGGGCGCCCGCTGCGTCATATTCGACCGCGACGCCGGGAGGGCCTCGGCGCTTGCTTCCAAGCTCGGCGCCCCGGCGAGCTTCGTCGAGGGAGACGTGGGCGACGTCGAGGCGGTGGCGGGAGCTGTCGAGGCGGCCTCCGCCGTGGGGCCTCTTCGCATCGTCGTCAACTGCGCCGGCATCGGCTGGGCGCAGCGCACCACCGGCCGTGACGGCGAGCCTCACGACCTCGATGCCTTCAAGACGGTCGTCAACGTGAACCTCGTCGGGACCTTCAACGTGATGCGGCTGGCGGCGGGCGCCATGTCGAAGATGGGCCCCGGCGACGACGGCGAGCGTGGGGTCATCGTCAACACGGCCTCGATCGCCGCCTTCGAGGGACAGATCGGCCAGATCTCCTACTCCGCCTCCAAGGGGGGCATCGTCGCCATGACCGTGCCAGCGGCACGCGACCTCGCTCCCGCCGGCATCCGCGTCAACACGATCGCGCCGGGTCTCATGGACACGCCTCTCCTCGGTCTCCTGCCCGAAGAGGCCCGGCGGGCGCTCGGGGCAGGCGTCCTTTTCCCCAAGCGCCTCGGCATGCCGGCCGAGTTCGCCGCCCTCGTCGTGTCGATCGTCGAGAATGGTTACGTGAACGGCGAGACGATCCGCCTCGACGGGGGTCTCCGGATGCCGCCAAAGTGAGCGAGCTGACCTTTCTGGACGCGACGGCCCAAGCGGCGCTCGTCTCGTCGAAGAGGGCCTCACCGGCCGAGCTCGTCGACGAAGCGATCGCGGGGATCGAGGCGACGAACCCTGTGCTGAACGCGGTCATCCACGAGCGTTTCGACGCCGCACGCAAGGAGGCGGCGGCAGCCGGCACAAGGGCGCCGGCAGGCGGCGGCGCCTTCCGGGGCGTCCCTGTCCTTTTGAAGGACCTCGGCGCCGCCATGGCGGGCGAACCCTTCCACTGCGGGCTGCGCTTCGCCAAAGAGGCGGGCTATCGGGCCAAGGTCAACAGCTACATAGTCGAGAAGCTGCAGGCGGCGGGCTGCGTCGTCCTTGGCCGTACGAATTGTCCGGAGAACGGCACGACCATCACCACCGAGCCGCTCGCCTACGGTCCGAGCCTCAATCCGTGGAGCACGGCTCACTCGACCGGAGGCTCGTCGGGCGGTTCGGCCGCAGCCGTGGCGGCCGGCATGGTCCCCGTCGCGCACGGCAACGACGGCGGTGGCTCGATCCGCATCCCGGCCGCCAACTGCGGTCTCGTCGGTCTGAAGCCGAGCCGCGGGCGGGTGAGCTGCGGGCCCGACCCGGGCGAAGCCGCCTGGGCCGGCGCCACCATCGACCACGTGCTCACCCGGACCGTCAGAGACTCGGCCGCCATGCTCGACGTGCTCTCGGGGGAGATGCCGGGCGACCTGTTCGTCGCCCCGCAGCCGTTGCGACCCTTCGCCGAGGAGGTGGGCACGGAGCCGGGGAAGCTCCGGATCGGCTGGCTCGAGCACCCGGCCAACAGGGGCTTTCGAGGGCATCCCGAGACGGCGGAAGCGGTGCATCGTGCCGTCGGGCTGCTCGCCGACCTCGGCCACGACGTCGTCGAGGAGCACCCTTCGGCCCTCGAGGACGAGGACTTCCAGCGCAACTTCGTCGTCCTTGTCGCAACCTCGATCGTGGCCGACCTCGACGCCTGGTCGACCGAGCTCGGCCGGGAGATCTCGCCGTCGGAGCTCGAGCCGGACAACGCTCTTTTCCACGCCATGGGCCAAGCGGTCTCGGGCGCCACCTACCTGAGCTCGGTGCTCTACTTCGAGGGCTACCGCCGCCGCATGGCGACCTTTTGGGCCGAGGACGGCTTCGACCTGTTGTGCACGCCGGTCCTCGCCTTCCCCCCCGCCCGCATCGGCGAGCTCTCCGAGCCGGGAGTCGGCCAAGAACGCGTCGTCGAGTCGCTCCAGTACACGGCCCAGTTCAACGTCACCGGGCAGCCGGCGATCTCGCTCCCGCTTCATTGGTCGAGCGAGGGACTGCCGATCGGGGTGCAGCTCGTGGGCGCCTACGGGCGCGAGGACGTCCTCTTGCGGGTCGCCTCGCAGCTGGAAGAGGCCGCCCCGTGGGCCGGCCGCATCCCTCCGGTGCACGCATGACGTACCGCCTCAGCCACCTCGAGTCGCTCGAGAGCGAGGCGATCCACGTCATAAGAGAGGTGGTTGCCGAGTTCGAGCGGCCGGCGCTGCTGTTCTCGGGGGGCAAGGACTCTGCCGTGCTGCTCCACCTCGCCACGAAGGCCTGCTGGCCGCAGCGGGTGCCCTTTCCTGTTCTCCACGTCGACACGGGCCACAACTTCCCAGAGGTGATCGAGTACCGCGACCGCCAGGTCGCCTCCCTCGGGGTGCGCCTCGTCGTCGCCTCCGTACAGGACGACATCGACGCCGGCTCCATCGCCGAGCATCCCGCCCCCGGTGCGACCCGCAACCGCCTTCAGATCTTCACCCTCGTCAGGGTGATCGAGGCCGGAGGCTACGACGCCGTCTTTGGCGGCGGCCGCCGCGACGAGGAGAAGGCGCGGGCGAAAGAGCGGATCTTCTCGCTGCGCGACGAGTTCGGGCAGTGGAACCCCCGTGCCCAGCGGCCGGAGCTTTGGAACCTCTACAACACGCGCCACCGCCCGGGGGAGCACTTCAGGGTCTTCCCGCTCTCGAACTGGACCGAGCTCGACGTCTGGCAGTACATCGAGCGGGAGTCGGTGCCGCTTCCTCCGATCTACTTCGCCCACGAACGCCAGGTCTTCCGCCGGGGAGGCATGCTGCTGGCCGTCGGCCCCTTCAGCATGCCGAGAGGGGAGCCCCATGGTGAGAAGGCCTTTTTGGCGAAGGTGCGCTACCGGACCGTGGGCGACATGACCTGCACAGCCGCGGTCGAGTCGAGCGCTGCGACGCCGGCAGAGGTGATCGCCGAGACGGCTGCGAGCCGCGTGAGCGAGCGAGGGGCGACCCGCGCCGACGACCGGTTCTCCGAGGCGGCTATGGAGGACCGAAAGCGCGAGGGCTACTTCTGATGTCGCCCGGCCCGGCGGCGCCGGCGTGATGGAGCTGCTCCGCTTCGCCACCGCCGGCTCGGTCGACGACGGCAAGTCCACCCTCATCGGCCGGCTCCTCTACGACTCCAAGCAGATCTTCGAGGACCAGCTCGAGGCCGTCGAGCGCTCGAGCCTGGCGCGAGGTGACGAGTACACCAACCTGGCGTTGCTCACCGACGGGCTCAGGGCAGAGCGCGAGCAGGGCATCACCATCGACGTCGCCTACCGCTACTTCTCGACGCCGCGGCGCAAGTTCGTCATCGCCGACACTCCGGGCCACACCCAGCACACGCGAAACATGGTGACGGGATGCTCGACGGCCGATCTGGTGCTCCTGCTCGTCGACGCCCGGGTGGGCCCGACCGAGCAGACACGCCGCCATGCCACCATCGCCTCACTGCTCGGCATCCGCCACGTCGTCGTCTGCGTGAACAAGATGGATCTCGTCGACTGGTCCAGGCGCGCCTTCGAGCAGATCAGAGCCGAGGTCGACGACTTCACCCTGCGTCTCGAGGTAACCGACCTCGTCTGCATACCGATCTCGGCTCTCAGGGGCGACAACGTCGTCGAGCACTCCGCCGAGATGAAGTGGTACGACGGCCCGTCGCTGCTGCATCACCTGGAGCAGGTGCACGTCGGCTCCGACCGCAACCTGATCGACCTCCGCTTCCCGGTCCAGCGTGTCGTCCGCCCGATCTCGAGCGAGCACCGGGACTACCGCGGGTACGCCGGGCAGGTGGCCAGCGGAGTCCTCCAGGTCGGCGACGAGGTGATGTTGCAGCCGTCCGGCTTCACGACGCGGATCGAAGCGATCGAGACGGCAGACGGGCCCCTCACCGAGGCCTGGCCCCCGATGTCGGTCGTCGTCAGGCTCTCAGATGACCTCGACGTAACACGGGGTGACATGCTCTGCCACCGGCGCAACCACCCGACGGCCAGCCAGGACCTCTCGGCAATGGCCTGCTGGATGGGCGAGCAGCCGCTCTCGGCCGGGGCGAAGCTCACCTTGAAGCACACGACACGCTGGGCCCGTGCGCTAGTGAAGGAGGTGGGCTACCGGCTCGACGTCAACACCTTGCACAGGGATCGCACGAGGGCGACCCTCGAGCTGAACGACATCGGTCGCATCGACCTTCGGACCACGGCGCCGATCTTCTACGACGAGTACCGCCTCAACCGGTCGACGGGGAGCTTCATCCTCGTCGACGACGGCTCGAACGCCGTCGTGGCAGCTGGCATGCTCTTGCACCCGGAGAGCTGACGAGCTCCAGCGCCATGGGCGTGCAGGTGCGCGATGTCGGGACAGGGAGAGATGTCAGGACACGAAGAGATGTCGGGACCGAGCTCACCGGTGCGACCCGCGCCGAGGGGGACGGTGTGGTTCACCGGCTTGTCCGGTGCCGGCAAGACGACGGTTGCCACAACCCTGCGGGCGACTCTTAGGGAAGGAGGCGTGCCGGTCCACATGATCGATGGCGACGATCTGCGTGCCGGGCTCAACGCCGACCTCGGCTTCAGCCAGGCCGATCGACAGGAGAACGTGAGGCGGGCGGGTGAGGTGGCGCTCCTCGTAGCTCAGCTGTCTCACATGTGCCTGGTGACCCTCATCAGCCCCTTCGCCGCCGGTCGTCAATCGATCCGGGATCGCCACGGCGAGCTTGGCGTGCCCTTCGTCGAGGTCCATGTCTCAACGCCGCTCGACGTCTGTGAGGAGCGAGACACAAAGGGCCTCTACGCCCGCGCCAGGCGCGGCGAGATTCGCGACTTCACGGGGATCAGCTCCCCCTACGAGACACCTAGCCACCCCGATCTCGTGCTCGACACGACCGGCCGCACACCTGAGGAGTCGGTGGCCGAGGTGCTCGCTCTGCTCGGCCGCCTCGGCGTCGCGGTACCCGCCGCGCCAAGATGAAGGACCCGCCGTCTTGCGGTGGGCTGTCGCCTCCCGCCCTCGGGGCAGCTGTGTCATCCCGAGCTGTCACCACCTTGTGCGCATAGTTTCCAAGGCACTACCCGACGCGGAGGAGCCGTGCGCCGCCGAGCACAGCTTCGGCCGGGCAGCTTCGCCCGAGCGTCGTCGCAGCCCTCAACCCGGCCTGCGACCGGGTCAAAGAGCGGGCGTTAGGCTTGGAAGACGTGAGCGGATCGCGTAACGACTTCGACATCGTCGTCATCGGCGGCGGCCCGGCGGGCTACGGGGCCTCTCTCTACGGTGGCGCCGCCGGGTTGTCGGTCGCAGTCGTCGAGAAGGACAAGG
>JBOGHY010000038.1:0-21105 GCA_050742375.1 Acidimicrobiales bacterium
GTTCCGGCTTGCCAATGCCGTCAGTGGGGCCGCGGAGCGCATCATCGGTAAGGCGGTTGATCCGCTTCACGATGGCGCGGTCTGCCTGCTGCCAGTGCGTGTAGTCGTCCCAGCCTTGAGGGGTGAAGACCAGCCTCACGACCGGTCGAGCGGGTGCTCGATCGTTTCGCCGCGCTCGGCTGCCTCCGCGGCATCGAGCAGGCGGCGTGCGTTGGCGGGAGAGCGGAAAAGGTACGCCGTCTCTTGCCACGCCGCGTATTCGTCAGCCGACATCAGCACCGCGTTGCCTCGCTTGGACGTGATCTCGATCGCTGCTCGGTCGTCGTTGACCTTCTCGATCAGCGGGAACAGCTCTCGGCGCGCTTCGCTAGCCGTGATCGCCACCACCGCCTCCTCGCCCCGTGGTACCGGATATTGTACCAGTCGCGAGTGGCAGAGCGCTGCTGTGAGCGAGAGCACCCTTCCATCGTCTATCGTCGATGACCGATGGATGATTCCTTGTTGGACAGGCAGCTGGCGAAGGCCTACGCGGGGTGGTTCCGGGCTCTATCCGACCCGACCCGGGTGCAGGTGCTCGCCTTGTTGGCTCGCCAACCGGGGCCGTTGTCGGTTGGCGAGCTGACGACCAGACTTCCCGTGGGCCAGTCGACGGTAAGCCACCATCTTGCCGTGCTCGTGGCCGTGGGGTTCGTTCAGGCCCGCAGGCAGGGAACCAGCTCCCTCTACGCCGTCAACCCGGCTTGCGTGGAGTGCTTCCCCACCGCCGCCGACGTGGTGATGGGCCGGCGACCACCCCAGCTCGCCGAAGCAGGCTGCAACGACCGGAATGTGGAGACGAAGGAGATGGCCCGATGACCGAACGAAGTGACATCCGAGAGACCGTCAGGAAGCGATATGCGGCGGCGGCTGCCGGCTTCGCTGCCGGGGACGGCGCTGGAGGGACCTCTGATGCGTCCTGCTGTGGACCGGGCACGGTTGTCGGAACCACCAATGCCGAGCGCCGCGTCGTGTTCGGCGCAGAGCTGTACGGCGCCGAGTCGTCAGAGGGCCTCAGCGAGACGGCCCTGTCGGCCTCTCTTGGTTGCGGGGTGCCTACCGCCGTCGCCGACCTTCGTTCTGGGGAGACCGTCTTGGACCTGGGCTCGGGTGCGGGCGGCGACGTGTTGATCTCCGCTCGCCGCGTCGCCCCCGGGGGGCGCGTGATCGGGCTCGACATGACCGCCGAGATGCTCGATCTGGCCAGGGCCAACGCCGCTTCGGCAGGCGTGACCAACGTCGAGTTCGTCGAGGGCTATCTGGAAGATATCCCTCTGCCCGACGACAGCGTGGACGTGGTCATCTCTAACTGCGTCATCAACCTCGCCGCCGACAAGGGAGTCGTGCTGGCCGAGGCGGCCCGAGTCCTGCGCCGGGGAGGCCGTCTAGCCATCTCCGATGTGATCGCCGACGCAGACATGGACGCCGGGACCAGGACCGACATGGTGGCCTGGACCGGCTGCGTGGCCGGCGCCCTCACCGAGGCGCAATTCCGTCAGGCCCTCGCCGAGGCAGGCTTCAGCAACGTCGAGATCATCGAAACCCACCGCGTCCATCCCCACGCCGCAGCAGCCATCGTGCGGGCGAGGACGTAGTGGTCACCGATCGACCGCGATCGGCGCGTCGACTCGTCATGCGCGACGGTCGATGGTTGGACCAATGATGCGCACGACACCAGTAAGAGGAGGAGAGCCGAGTGAAAGCGATGACGTGCAACGACCTGGGCGGACCGTGTGAGGTTCGTCACCACGGCGCCACCGCCGACGAGGTCATCAAGGCGCAGGACAAGCACTTGAAAGAAGCAGTGGCAGCGGGCGACCACACCCATGACGACGCCCTCAAGGCCATGAAGGCAAGGTGGCGAAATCCCATCGCCGGGATGGGATGGTACAGAGCGACGAAGCGTCGGTTCGCCGAGCTTCCCGAGGGCTGATGTGTCGGTCCGCTCGGGCGCCATGCGCCGGTGAACAGCCAGAACGAACCTGGTGGGGTGGTGCACGATCTTCCCGAAGACCTGCGCAGGGCCCTGCTCGCCAATCCCGTCGCACTCGACGCCTGGAGGGACATCACGCCTCTGGCCCGCAATGAGTTCATCTGCTGGGTGGAAGATGCGAAGCAAGAGGCGACCCGCGCACGCCGCATTCGTCGGGCTCAGGAGGAGCTGGAGGAAGGCAAGCGTCGGCCCTGCTGTTGGCCCGGATGCAGGCACCGCGAGCGTACCGGGAGGTAGCACCCGGAGCTTCGTCCAACGTGTCGTACGGCTCGAGGCTCTCTGCCGCTCTGGTCGCCAAGTCCGGACGGACAGCTGGGTCGCTCGCGGCGAGCGGCGCCGGCGAGCCGGCGAGCCTCAGACGAGCGGCCAGGGGTAGGAGCGGTGGTCATCCCTCGGCTCGGGGAACCGGGGCCGCTCGAGGAGGCGCCGGGCGCGAGCCTGCAGGGCGGAGCACTCGGCCGGGTTGAGCAGCCGCCCAAGCGACGAGGGGAGGGCGAGCACGAGGCGCCGGCAGGCCGAGAGCACCGACTCGGGCAGCGGCTCACAGGCGAAGTCCCACATCACGGTGCGCAGCTTCGCCTCGGCGTGGAAGCAGAGCCCGTTGTCGATCCCCCATATGCCGCCGGCCGCGTCGACGAGGACGTGGCCCGCCTTGCGATCGGCGTTGTTCATCAAAAGGTCGAGGCCGGCGAGCTCCTCGAGGCGTTCGAGGTGAGCGGGCTCCTCGAGCAGGCTGAAGTAGTGCTTCGAGAAGTCGGCCCCGACGAAGCGCTGCAGCGACCCCTCGCCGAGGGGGGCGTCGAGGCGCAGCACGGTCTCGGGCACGAGGCCGAGGCCGCAGTAGGCCGACAGCTCGTAGGCTGCCACCTCCCGGCGGTACAGGTGGTCGCCGAAGTCCCACAGGGGGCGCTCGCCCCGCCCGGGCTTGTAGACGGCTCTCAGCTCGGCGCCATCGAGGCGGACGGCGACGAGGAAGGAGTAGTTCGAGCTCCAAGGAAGGCGCCCGGAGACCTCGACCTCGCCGGCGGACAGGACCGCCAGGGCCGAAGGCCCGCTCAGGTGAGCGGCGGCGTGTGGCCGTTCGTCCTCGGGCACACGTGTCCTCTCGGGTCGAGCGGGTAGCCGCAGAGCGGGCAGGGGGGGCGGCCGGCCTGCACGAGCTCGGTCCCGCGGATGGCCAGACCGGCCGCCTGGGCGCGGGTCATGGTGAGGCGTGCGGCCGTGTCGCTGTCGCCGAGACCCGCGAAAAGCTGCTCGACCTCTTCGGCCTCGGTCTCCTCCTCGTCGGGCCGTGCCATCTCGTCGGCCACGAGCACGACGCGGTCGACCGAAGAGTCATAGGTGATCCCGAGCGCCCGCACGGCGAAGGACGGCTCGGAGAACTCCTCCAGCTCCAAGAGCCCGGCGCCCGGCAGGTCCTCGGGGCGCTCCAGCTCCCGCAGCAGCCGCCCGAGGTAGGCCGACAGGGCCGCCACCTGCTGCTTCTCGACCTTCACGGTGAGCAGGCGGTTCCCCTGGCGCGCCTGTAGGAGGAAGACCCTTTCGCCAACCGGTCCTATCGTCCCAACCGTCACCCTCTCCGGGGCATCGAATTCGAAAGCCCCTCCCATCTCAGCTCCCATCCCTCTCGGCGCCCCGGCCCGGCCGCGCCCCGAGCCGAGGGGCCGGCTTCGCCTCCCGGGCGGGCCGCGCCCCGAGCGCGGGGATCGGGCCGTAGGAGCTCACGGCCAGCACATAGGGGCCCTCGGGCCCGAAGGCGACGGCGCTCGTCGAGGCGGGGCCGACGTTGATGCGCTGGAAGAGGTCGAGCGGGAGCCCGAGGCAGGAGGCGAGGGCCGCCTTGATGCAATCGGCGTGCGACACCGCCACCACCACCTCGCCGCGGTGAGCCTCCCGGTAGTGCGCAAGCGCGGCCGCCATCCGCGACTGCACCTCGGCGAAGGACTCGCCTTCGGGGAAGCGCCAGCCGCTCGGCCATCGCTGGACGCTCGACCACTCCGGGAGCCTTCGGAGCTTCGACAGCTCTTCGCCCGTCCAGGCCCCGAAGTCGCACTCGACGAGTTGGCGGTCGACGACGACGGGACAGCCGAGGGCACCTCCGATCGGGAGCGCCGTCTCGCGGGCGCGTTCGAGAGGAGAGGCGTATACCGCCGCCACCGCGGTGCCGGCGAGGCGCTCGGCGGCGCGATCGGCCTCGGAACGCCCTGCCTCGGAGAGGTGAAGCCCCCTCGCCCGGCCCGGGAGAACCTTGCCCGTCGTCGGCGTCGTGGCGTGGCGCACGAGAAGGACCACGGTCGGCTTCGCCGGAGCCGGGCGGCGCGACCGCCTCGGCGCGGCGCCGTCGCTGGCGGCGTGATCTGCGTGGTCTGCACCGCGTCTCGGCCGCCGCATCATGACACCGTACCGTTCAGGGTCGTGAAGAGGGCCGAGCCCGATCCGCCGCCGGCCCGGACCGACGCTTCGCCCGCCGGCATCGAGGCCCTGTCCACCAGGATCGTCTCATGCCGGGCGTGTCCCCGCCTCGTCGCATGGCGGGAGGGCGTTGCCGCCTCGCCGCCGGCCTCGCACCGGGGCGAGGCCTACTGGGCTCGCCCGCTGCCGGGCTTCGGCGACCCCGCCGCCCGCCTCGTCGTCGTGGGCCTCGCCCCCGCCGCTCACGGCGGCAACCGGACGGGGCGCATGTTCACGGGCGACCGCTCGGGGGATTTCCTCGTGGCCGGCCTGTGGCGGCACGGCTTCGCCAACCAGCCCACCACCCGATCGATCGACGACGGGCTGGTGCTCTCCGGCTGCTACCTGACGGCTCCGGTGCGCTGTGCCCCGCCCGCCAACCGACCGGCACCGGACGAACGCGCACGATGCGCCCCCTTCCTCGTCGAGGAGCTTGGCCTTCTCACCGAGGCACGCGCCTACCTGGCGCTCGGGACCTTTGCCTTCGACACCCTCCTGCGTGCCGCCCCCCACATCGGACTGGCTCCGGCGGTGCCCCGCCCGCGGCCTCGCTTCGCCCACGGCCTCGTCGTCGCCCTGTCCCCCACCGGCCGTGCCAGCGCACCGGCTGCACCCTCTGCTCCCGGTCCGCGCTCGATCGTCTGCACGTACCACCCGAGCCAACGCAACGTCTTCACCGGCCTTCTCACCGCCGAGATGTTCGACGCCGTCCTCGCCTCTGCCCGCACTCTCACCTGCGCCTCTTCGTAGGCTACGTCTAGGGCCGGTTCCGACCTGCGCTTCTCCGTCAGGTCTCAGCGGAGCCAAAGATGTCCGCAGCAAGAATGGTCAGAGTGTCGGGGGCTGCCCCCCCGATGTGCTCTCGGGCGGCGAGGGCAAGACGCAGGGGCTCGCGCCGGGCGGGCAGCGCCGCCGCCTTGCGCCTCAGGCTGGCCTCGAGACTGCCGGCCTCGATCGAACGGGCCCACTTCGATTCCCCCACCAATACGGCAGCCCGCTGTCGGCCGGCAAGTGCAACGGCGTCGATCTCGTCGCCCCCGCCGACCCAGAAAGGGCCTACTGCCACCACGTCACCCAGCTCCCCTGTTGCGGCGAGCCGGCGCAGGTGGTCGCGGAACGCCTCCTCGTACCGAAGGCCCACGAAGTCGTCTAGGGAGGAGGTCATCACCGGCAGGATCGACGGGCCGAGCCCCCGGTCGATCTCGGAGCGGTACGGGTCGACGATGCCCAACCAAAAGGCGAGGAAGTTGTCGGCGATGCGGTAGAAGGACCGCCGGCTGCGCGCCGGATTCTCGGTGATCGGAACCAGGCGCTCGAGGAGACGTAGCTCGATGAGACGTTCCAGGGTGCGAGTCGGATCCGTGCGAACTGCATCTTTGATCTCGGAGTACTTGGTTCGACCGGCCGCCACCGCGGCCATGACTTGGCCGGACAGGCCATGCGCGTCGCCTTCGGTTGCGAGGATGAGCTGGCCCTCGTTGAGCAGCCGCCCACCCGGAGCGCACACCAGCTCGGACAGGTTGTCCTCGACCGAGGCAGCTTGGTCCCACCACGACAAATAAAGGGGCACGCCGCCGACAAGACCCCACACCAGCGCCCGCGTCGGTCCGTCGAGGTCGGGCAGCATCATCCCTGCCTCGTGCGGCCGGAACGGGTGGACGGCGAGGCGCAGCCCGAAGCGGCCGAACAGGGGCCGACGCTCTTCGGCCAGGGCCTGCATGGTCCGAACTGCTGATCCACAGAGCAGCACCCGCAGCGGCGACGGACGCCCAAGACGGTCCACGAGCGCCCGCAGGATGCTCTCGAGCTCCCGAGTGGAGCCGAGTAGGTCTGGGAGCTCGTCGAGGACTACCAGTACTGGCGTCCTGGATCGCCTGGCGAGAGCATCGAAGGCTTCGTCCCAACTGGCATAGGGCCGTGCTTGCAAATCCCGGGTACCGGCCAGGCCGGCTCGAGCCACCTCGGCAGAGAACCGTGCGAGCTCGAGGTCGCCCGGGCTGCCTCCCCCGGTGTGGAACACCGCTGCCCGTCGCTTCGCTGCGAAGCGGCCGAGCAACCAGCTCTTGCCAACACGACGCCGTCCGAACACCAGGCCGAGCGATTCCCCCGAGCGCCACCAGCGCTCTAGCTGGGCGAGCTCCTGTTCTCGGTTGACGAAACCAGACACAACCTACCTCAACCGTAGCCTACGTATAGCGTAGGTTATCAGACGGTCGCGCCCTCGGTCAGCCCTGTGAGTGCGGAACCCCTGAGGGCGCGGGGCCGACCGGGCAGGTGGTTCCGGGTTCGGCGGCGGTCCTACGGGGCCGCGACCGGGATCCTGCGGGGTGCCCCCGAGCCGGCCGACTCCGGCCAGCGACGGCGGCTCACCCGCGAGAGCTTGCGCATCAGCTCGACGGCGGCGGGGTCGTCGGTCGCCGGGCGCACCTCGATCGCCCCGTCGGCGAGCATGCGGTCCATCACGTCGCGCCCCGCCTCGGTGCGCACCACGGTGATGGTGTAGTCCCCGAACGCACCGATCCCCCCCGTCGAGATGTCCGCGTGCTCGGCGGCGAAGTCGGGGCAGAGCTTGCAGCCCTCCCGGGTCCAGGCGTGCGCCTCCTTCAGGGGCACCTCGTGGTAGCTGCCGTCGCGCATCCAGATCTGGAAGACGCCCTTTATGTTCATCTTCACCATCTCCTCGCGCCGAAGCCCGTAGCGCTCCTCGAAGAGCTCGGAGAAGATGGCGTCGTCGAAGGTCTTCGAGCAAAGGAGCCCGATCGTGAGGGCGAAGCGCCGGGCGACCTTGCCGGCGCGCCTGGCCGACATCACCGCCGGGGCGGACGCCTGGCAGCTCATCCCGACGAGGGCGAGCCGTTCGGCCCCGCCCTCGACGGCGGCGGCGTAGGCGAGCGGGTTGGCCGAGTACGTGTAGCGCGAGCCGGCGGCGGCAAGCACCTCGGAACGCGTCCGGGCTACCCCGGGCACGGCTTTCCAGGACGTCCCGTCGCCCTCGAGGAAAGAGACGAGCGCGGCGTCGACGACGTCGTTCTCGAGCGCCCAGATGAGGATGGCCGAGACGAGCCCGCCGTCCTGACCGGCCTCGACGACCGCGGGGTCGGACGCCCGGACGAGCACGACCGACGACGACACGCCGAACACCTCCTCGTCGAGGCGCTCGCGGCCGAACAGGAACGTGTCGATCTCCGGCTCCCACTCCCGAAAGCGCGGGCAGGCGCGGGTGCATAGCGTGCAGCCCCGCTCGCCGTAGGTGCAGTCCTCCACCCCGCCGGACTCCGCGACGTGAAAGGGCCTGTAGCGCCCGCCGCCGTCGTCGTAGCCGAGCACGTCGTAGGGGCAGGCGACGATGCAGGCGGCGCACCCCGTGCACAGCCCAGAGGTGACTACTTCGCGGAACAGGTGTGCCCAGTGGGGCTTCTCCGGCGGCATCGCCTCGATGCTAAGTCCTCGACAACCCCCTGCGCCCTACACTTTTGGAATGCGCCGCCTTGCGCCGGTCGGTGCAGTCCTTGCCGTCGTGGCCGCCGCAGCGGCGGCATCGTCGGGCGTCGGCATCGGGAGTGCCACCCTGCGGCACGAGCCGACGGCCGTCACCTTCACCGTGGCCGTGACGCTCGGCTTGGCCGGCATGGCAATCTGCGTGGCCCTCATGGTGTACGCCATCCTTCGCCAGGAACGGCCCTCCCTCGGCGGCTTCGAGCGGTCGCGGGCCGGATGGCGCGGAGCCATCGGAGCGCTCTTGGGCGTCGCCGTGTTCTTCGGCGTTCTCGAGCTCCTCGCCCATAAGCACCCTCACAAGGCGCACCTGCCGGCGGGCCTTCCTCTGGGGATCCCTCACGCGCACCCACAAGCCCACGGCACCGGTCTGCACTTCGTCCCCTCGGCCTCCTACGCCACCATCGGCGTAATCGTGGCCATCGGCGTGCTGGTGGTGCTCGTGCCCTACCTGCGCTGGGCCCTCCGGCGTCGCCGCCACCTCGCCGACCTCGGCTCGCCCGTGGAGCTGTCGTTCCCGCCGCCCCCCGAGCACACAGGCGGTGCAGGGCTTTTGGGCGCATTGTCGGCGGCCGAGATCGCCGACCCGGCCGACGAGCCGGACGTACGGCGTGCTGTGGTAAAGGCGTGGCTTTCTATGGCCCGTGCAGGCGACGATGCGGGAGCCGGGCGGGGAAGCTCGGAGACGGCGGGCGAGTACCTCGTGCGGCTCCTGTCGCTGGTGGGAGTCTCGGCTCCTGCCGCCGGTCGCCTCACCTCCCTCTTCGAGCTGGCCCGGTACTCGAGCACAGAGATGTCCGAGGAGATCCGCCGCGACGCCGTCGAGGCGCTGGCGGCCGTGCGCCGCGAGCTCGGGGCGGGAGCGGCGGCATGACGGCCCCGGGTGCTTTTGGTGTCGGCTCGGGCGGCGTGACGGGAGGCGGCACGGGGGCGCTCCGGCGGTGGCGGCGCCCTGCCATTGGCCGGATCGTCCTGGCTGCCCTTGCTTGCAGCGCCGGGCTCGGGCTCGCCCTCGGCCTCGGGGCGCCCAAGCCCGGGGTGGCGGAGCGCTCCTACGCCGCGGCGATGGGGATCCTCGGTTGGGCCCTCGCCGTCGTGCTGCTCCGCGGCGGTGGCGGGGCCGGCACCGACACCGGCCGCTTCGACTCCCGCCAATTTGCAGGCCTCACCGGAGGCGGCCGCGGCGGCCGTGGCGGCAGCGGTGATGGCAGCGGGGGCGGTGGCAGCGGTGATGACCGCGGGGACGCAGCCTCCTACGACCCCGTCGAGGCCTCACGGGCCCGGCTCGAGTCGTGCCTCCGGCTCGGGACCGTCACGAGCGGCGACTTCCACGCTCTCGTGCGTCCGCGCCTCACCGAGCTGTCGGCCGCCCGGCTGCAGCGGCACGGTATCGCCTCCGGGAGCGCCCTCGCCGCCGATCTCCTCGGCCCCGCCGCCGCCCTCGTCGACCCGCGGCGGGCCCCGCCCGAGGACCGCACCGCCCGAGGGACCGAGCTCGACGCCGTCGCCGAGCTCGTCGACCGCCTGGAGTCCCTCGGATGACCACCGCTCTCTCGCCTGCCGTCGCCGCCTCGCCCGTGGAAGCGCCCTTATGACCACCGCCGCCTCCACGGCGGAGACCGGCCGCGTCGCCGCCCGGATCGTCGACGAGGTCGAAAAGGCCGTGGTCGGCAAGCGCTCCGCCATCGAGCTCGTGCTGCTCGGCGTCCTCGCCGGCGGCCACGTGCTACTGGAGGACGTGCCGGGCGTCGCCAAGACGCTCCTCGTGCGCTCCCTCTGTGCCGCCACCGGGCTCAGCTTCTCGCGCCTCCAGTTCACCCCCGACCTCATGCCCGCCGACGTGACGGGAGCCTCGATCTACGACGCCGCCCGCCAGCGCCTCGAGTTCCGCCCCGGTCCGATCTTCGCCAATCTCGTCCTCTGCGACGAGATCAACCGGGCGCCGCCGAAGACGCAGGCGGCCCTGCTCGAGGCCATGCAGGAGCACCAGGTGACCGCCGACGGCGTGAGCCACCGTCTCGGCGAGCCCTTCTCAGTCGTCGCCACGCAGAACCCGATCGAGTACGAGGGCACCTACCCGCTTCCCGAGGCCCAGCTCGACCGTTTCCTCATCCGGGTCAGCATCGGCTACCCCGACCGGGAGAGCGAGCAGGAGATGGTGCGACGTCGGGCGGCGCGGGCGAGAGAGGACCTCGCCCTCGACGCCGTCACCGACCCGGGCGCCATCCTCGCCATGCGCGCCAGCGTCGAACGCGTTGAGGTGGACGCCGCCGTGTCCGGCTACCTCGTCGACGTGGTCCGCTCGACCAGGGAGCTCTCCGGGGTCCAGGTGGGTGCCAGCCCCCGCGCCTCGGTCGCCCTCCTGCAGGCGGCCCGCGCCCGGGCCGCCATGTCGGGGCGGAGCTTCGTCCTGCCCGACGACGTGAAGGCTGTCGCCCTGGCCTGCCTGGCGCACCGCCTCAGCCTGCGCCCGGAGCTGTGGCTGCGCGGCACCGACCCGGCGGACCTCGTTCGCCAGGGCCTGGCGAGCGTGCCCGTGCCGATCGGGTTCGAGGCCGACGCCGACGGCCCTCTCGTCGAGCCGTGAGCGGGGGCTCCTTGCCCGGGCCCGGCGGTGAGCTCGCCCGCGTCCGCCTCCTTACCAGGCTCGAGGGGCTCCTCGCCGCCCTCGGCCTAGTAGCCGCAGCTGTCACGGGCGAAGTGGCGCTCGTGGCGCTCGTGGCGCCGCTGGCAGTCCTGTCGGTGCTCGGGCTCGCCCGTCGCCGCCAGTTTGCTCCCAGCGTGACGAGCCTGGTCGAGCCGACCGTCACGACGCCCGGGGAGCCGATCTCGATCTCGGTCGAGCTCGCCTCTCGGCTTCGCCAGACCTGCGAGGTCGCCCTCGTCGTGCCGGCGCACGTCTCGGCCGCCGGACCGGTCAGGTTCCTCTGCGATCTCTCGCCCAGACGGCCCACCACGCTTCGCCTAGAGGTGCGCGCCGACCGGCCCGGCCGCTTCGAGCTCGGCCGGCTGCACTGGCGCTTCGGCCCGGCGAGCCGCGAGCTCGTCGCGCAGGGCGAGGCCGGCGGCGCCGTGGTCGTCGAGGTGCGCCCTCCCGGCGCGAACGCCCGACGACTGCCCCGGTCCGAGAGAGTGCGCGCGCTCGCCGGCGACCGCGTCGCACCGCTCAGGGCAGAGGGGATCGAGTTCGCCGAGGTGCGCGAGGAGGCGAACGCGACCTTCAGCCGCCGCGTGAACTGGAGGGCTACCGCCCGGCGCCAGATCACTTGCGTCAACTCGTTCCATCCCGAGCGTTCGACCGACGTCGTGCTCCTCGTCGACACCTTCTCGCCGAGCGCCCTGCCGGCCGTCGTCGCCGCCGCCGTGAACGTCGCCGAGGCCTACCTCTCGCGACACGATCGCCTCGGGATCGTCCTTTTCGGCGGGGTGCTCGACTGGGTGGATCCGGGCTCGGGGCCGCGCCAGCGGGAGCGGGTCCGCGGTGCGCTCCTCGAGGCCGAGGCCTATTTCTCCTTTGCCGACAAGACGGCCGACATCATCCCGCGCCGGCTGCTCCCGACCGGCGCCCTCGTGCTCGCCATCAGCCCGCTCGTCGACGATCGCTTCACCTCGGCAGTCGTGACGCTCCGGGCGCAGGGAAGCGACGTATCGGTTCTCGAGATCGTCCCGACGTCGGGCCTCGGGCCCGACTCGAGCTCCGCGACTCGGCACTCCGCCCGGCGACGCCCTTCGCCCGCACCCGAAACCGTGCTCGCGTCCCGCATAATCGCTCTCGAGCACGAGGAGCTCCGCTACCGGCTGGCAGGTTGGGGCATCCCTGTCGCCACCGTCGAGCCTGGAACCTCGGTCGAGCTCTCCCTCGGCCAGTTGGCCGTGACCCGACGCACCGCCCGCCAGGCGGGCCGGCCCCTCAGGATGACCGCCAGATGAGGCGATCGGCCCGAGCGCTGCGAACCGGCGCCATCCTCTCGGCCGCCCTCGTCGGCGTCGTGTCGGGCGTGGTCGCCCTCCCGGCACATCGACCCCTCGGCATCTTCGTCGCCGTGATCGCCCTCGCCATCGTCCTCGGCGCGGACTTGTCCGGCGACACGACCGTGCGGGCCGTCGCGATCGGCGCTCTCGGCACTGCAGCAGCCATCTCCTTCATCGGTGCTCCTCGCGCTACGACGGCGATATCAGCGGCTATAGCCGGCGTTCTGATCGCGGCGTTCGCCGAGCTCAGCCGCTGGGCCCACGTCCTCACCGGGGCGATCGAGGCAAGCGGTCATCCGGTCTCGCGCGGTCTCGCTACCTCTGGCGCGGTTGCTCTCGCCGGAGGGGCCGTCGGCTGGGCTGTCGTGGCCGGCGGAAGAGGCCTGTCCGGCCTCGGGCTCGGCGCCCTCGCCTTCGGCGTGCTCGCTGCGGTCGCCTTCGCAGTCGCCGTCGCCGTAGCGCGTACACCGACCACCGAAGGCTCGGGCGCAGTGCCCCCTGCGCCCGCGGTGCCCGCCGCGCCTGTCGCGCACGCGGTGCCCGATGCGCCCGCCGCGCGCCGCGCCCGCGGCGCCTGATGCGCCCGCCGCGCCCGCCGCGCCTGTTGGCTCGGCCCCGCCAGCTTCCTGATCAGGCCCATGTCCGGCCCCCCGTCGAGCCTTGCCTGTCGTACTCGTCGGGAACGGTCCGACCGCGCTGACATCGACCTGTCGGTGGTCACCTGTCGTTCGGCAAGCGGCCTGCAGCATCCCGACGTGAACCGCGCCGAGGCTGCCGTCGCTCGGCAGCACGAAGGCGGTGCTCATCGCTCGGCTCCCCGGCGATCATTCGGGACCAGCCGGGGCTTGCTGACCGTGCAGGATGTCCTGCTCGGACTTGTGCCACACCGGATTGTCGCCTGCGGTCTCGACGTTGAAGCCGTAGTCGAAGACGAGTGTTCCGCCGAAGGTCGCGCCGAGCGCCACCAGCACGGCGGCGATGATGGAAAGGATCATGATGCCGACCGATGTCACGGGGTACGTGTGGTAGGTGACCAGCCGCCACACCAGGTCGGCGACGGCCACCAGCGTGACGGTCACCATGACCGTGGCGTGGGTGTTGATCGTCCGTCGGGCCTGGGTGCCCGCCTCTGACGACTTCCACGAGTCCCAGGTGCCGGTGAGGGCGGCCAGGAGCGACACGCCGACGCCGCCGACGAACGCGTATGTGCCGGCGTGCCAGAACTCGTGCGCCCACTCGTGGCCGGACCCGCCGATGAAAGAGGCCACGTCGAGGACGCCGGCCAGGATGTACAGGCCGACAGGGATGTCGGTGAGCGGCGGGTGCAGCGGCTTGCCGGCCCAGCCGCGCACCCCGTGGAACTCACGACCTCTGATCGTGAGTGTCGGGCGTACCGAGAACTTCCTGTTCATGGGCTTCTCCTTTCGGACCGGTGGTTACGTCCACGGCCGATCTGGGTGAGGTGGAAGACACTCCTGACGCGAACTGACGTTGACGCGGAGCATCGCTCGTCGTTGCGGAACGACGTCAGGCTGAATGGAAGCGCCATGAGCAGCTCCGCGGAGGGGGAGGCGACCCGGCGTGGCGTCATGCGGGTCTGCCAGCCGTCCAGGTCCTGCCCCAGTACCGTTTCCAGGTCGGCGACCGCCTGCTGCGCCGCGGCGAGGTCGATGCGGTCGCTCGGGGTGGGACGGATCGCGTTCAGGGCCATCGGCAGCCTTTCTAAAGCAGCTTCCACTAAGCTATAGAAGCACCTTAAAAGTCTTGTGTCAAGAAGATTCGGTTTTAGAATGGGGACATGGAGCACATCCCGCTCGAGGATCAGGTCGGCGTCGTCGCGGCGTTGCACCATCCGCTGAGCCGCCGCGCGTACGAGCTCGTCGTCGAGCGGGGCTGGGTCACCCGGGACGATGCCGCCGCCGAGCTCGGGGTCGGACGGGCGGTCGCGGCGTTCCACCTCGACAAGCTCATCGACGCTGGCCTGTTGGAGGCGCGCTACGAGCGCACCTCCGGCCGGAGCGGCCCCGGCGCGGGCCGGCCGGCGAAGCTCTACGGCTGCTCGGCGAGAGAGGTCGAGGTCTCGTTCCCGCCCCGGCGGTACGACCTTGCCAGCAGCCTGCTCGCCGCCGCGCTCGTCCGCGCGGCCTCGGGCCAAGCACGTGCGGAGGAGGTGCTGGGCGCGGTTGCCCGGGACACCGGCTTCCGGATCGGCCGGGAAGCCGCCGAGAAGCGGGGGCGGTCTTCATGCCACGCCGCGCTCCTGCGGAGCCTCGCCGCCAGCGGCTACCGACCGCGCCGGCGCGACGGCGACATCGTGCTCGCGAACTGCCCGTTCCACTCGCTCGTCGCTCGACACCCCGACCTGGTGTGCCAGATGAACCTCGACCTGCTCTGCGGAGTGGTGGCCGGGCTCGACTGCGCCGACAAGCTCAGCGCCCGGCTGCAGCCGATCGACGGCGAGTGCTGCGTCCGCCTCGGCCCCGCCTGACCGGTCCGAGGACGTCGGCGACGCCACCCAGCCGTGGCTCGGCGCCCGGCGTCAGACCGGTGGGATCCGTACTGAGCCAGCCCCTCCGTCCACCCCGCCGACAGCCAGCCACATCGCCTCGGTGGGCGGCCATCCGGCCAGGCTCAGCCGAGCGCTTCCAGCACCTTGGCAGCGTGCCCGTCAGCCCTTACGTGGTACCAGGCACGCTCGACGCGGCCGTCGGCCCCGACGAGCACGGTCGTGCGGATGACGCCGATGCTTTTCCTGCCGTAGAGGGTCTTCTCGCCCCAGGCGCCGTAGGCCTCCATCACCTCGTGGCTCGGATCGGACAGCAGCCGGACGCTCAGGCCGTACTTGGCGCGAAAGGCGGCGTGCGAGGTGGCACCGTCCGGCGAGATCCCCACCACCTCCACAGAAAGCCCCTCGAATCCCGGCTCGAGCTCGCTGAACTGGCACGCCTCTTTCGTGCACCCAGGGGTGTCGTCGGCGGGGTAGAAGTACACGACCACGCGTCGGCCGGCGAAGTCGGACAGGCTCACAAGATCCCCGTGCTCGTCGGGGAGGCTGAAGGCGGGGGCCAGGTCGCCCCGCTCGAGTCGCGCCACGGCATCTCCTTTCTCTTGCCGGCTCCGCGCCGGCGCGAAGTCTCAGGCGAGCGACGCCGCCTCGACGGCCTCCGGCTCGACCTCCCGGCGAGCAGACCGGCGCCCGAGGGCGGCGGCGACGGCCTCGGCGAGGCGCTCGGACTTGCGCGCCTCTCGCTCGGGCTCCGCCGCGGCGAGCTCGGGAAGGATCTCGGCTCCGAACATCTCGAGGGACTCGCAGATGTCCTCGTGGCGGTTGCGCCCGCACTGGCCGACGAGGATCACCTCGTCGACGCCGACCCCGGCGTACTCACGCAGGAGCTGTCGGACCTGGTCGGGCGTGCCGATGGCGCCCCGAAGGGCCGAGGAGAGATTGCCCTCGCTCCACAGCCGGGCTCCGAGCACGCCCCCCACCTGCGAGGCGATCGAGCGGTCGAAGCCGACCGACGAGCGCCGCTCCTCGAATTCCTTCCAGACGTCGGTGCGCCCCGGCCGGTGCGAGCCGTAGATGTAGTAGTGGCCGAGCGAGTAGGCGAAGAAATGCGCCCCGTCGAGGCCCTTGTCGATCGCACGCGTCTCGTCCCGGTCGAGCATGAACGGCAGCACGACGGCGACGTTGGGGTTGACCGAGAAGCCGGCCGGGACACAGGCTTTTGAGGCCAGGGTGGCGTAGTAGTCGTCGACGAAGGCCCGCGCCTCGCCTGACTCGACGAAGGCGAACGAGAGCGCCCCGATCCCCTTCTCAGCCGCCAGGTGGATCGTCTCCCGCCTGCTGCAGGCCACCCACAGGGGCGGGTGCGGACGCTGCACCGGCTTCGGCACCAGGTTGCGCGGCGGCATCGAGACGAAGCGGCCGTCGTAGCCGGCGAAGGGCTCTTCGACGAACAGGCGCGTGAGCACGTCGAGGGCCTCGGCCCACTGCTCGCGCTTTTGCGAACGCGCCACGCCGAAGCCGTCGAGCTCGATGTTGGACGACGTCTCGCCGGTCCCGAGCTCGACGCGGCCGTTCGAGACGATGTCGAGCGTGGCGATCCGCTCGGCCACCCGGGCGGGATGGTTGTAGCCGGGCGGCAGGGCGACGATCCCGTGCCCGAGCCGGATGCGGCTCGTACGCTGGCTGGCAGCGGCCAGGAAGACCTCGGGCGCGCTCGAGTGCGAGTACTCCTCGAGGAAGTGGTGCTCGACCTCCCAGACGTGGTCGATCCCGATCCGATCGGCGATCTCGATCTGCTCGAGGGCGTCGTGCATGAGCCTGTGCTCACTGCCGTCTTCCCACGGGCGGGGAAGCTGGTGCTCGTAGAAGATGCCGAACTTCAAGTCCCATCCATCTGTGGTCAGCGCCGCCGACAGTAGGCTGAACGGCGAGACGAACAATACTCATGAACCCGCATTCCACCTTCTCCGAGCTCGGGGTCGCCCCGGCGCTCGTCGCGCACCTGTCGAAGCAGGGTATCGACGTCCCTTTTCCGATCCAGGAGCTCACCATCCCCGACGCCGTCAAAGGTCGGGACGTCTGCGGCAAGGCCAAGACCGGATCCGGCAAGACGCTCGCCTTCGGGCTGCCGCTGCTCATGACCGCCCCAAAGGGGGGGCCGCGCCGCCCGACGGCGCTCGTGCTCGTGCCGACACGGGAGCTCGCCGTCCAGGTGGCCGACGTGCTGCGCCCGCTCGGGCGGGCAGTGGGCAAGCGAGTGACGACGGTCTACGGCGGTGCCGACATCGACGCTCAGGCCCGGCAGCTGCAAGAGGGCACCGAGGTTGTCGTCGCCACGCCCGGACGGCTCATCGACATGGTCGACCGGCGCTCGGCGGCGCTGCGGGACGTCTCTGTCCTCGTCGTGGACGAGGCAGACCGCATGGCCGACATGGGCTTTCTCCCTCAGGTGGAGTGGCTGCTGCGCCACATGCCGAGCGACCGCCAGACGCTGCTCTTTTCTGCCACGCTCGACTCTGCGGTCGACCAGGTGGTCAGTCGTCACCTTCGCGACCCGGTCCTTCACGAGGTGAAGGCCCGCCAGGTGACCGTCGAGGAGATGGAGCACCTGTTCCTGAAAGTGCACCAGATGGACAAGGCCAAGGTATGCGCCGCCATCATCTCAGGGTCTCGAAAGACGCTCTGCTTCGTGCGCACCAAGCGGGGTGCCGACCGGCTCGTGCTCGAGTTGAGGAAGGAGAGCGTCAAGGTGGCCGCCATCCACGGCGACCTCCGCCAGTCGCTTCGCGAGAAGGCGCTCGACGACTTCGCCGCCGGCAGGCTCCCCGCCCTCGTCGCCACCGACGTCGCCGCCCGCGGGCTCGACATCGAGGGCGTCGACGTCGTCGTGCACTACGACCCGCCCGAGGACCACAAGGCGTACCTCCATCGCTCCGGCAGGACGGCGAGAGCGGGAGAGGGAGGCATGGCGGTCACCCTGGCGCTCTGGGACCAGGAGCTCGCCGTCGAGCGCCTGCAGCGCCGCGTAGGGCTGCGGCTCCCGATGGTGGAGATCTTCTCGAACGATCCCCGCCTCAAGGATCTATCGGCCTTCGACCCGGCCGGCGATGCCGAGGACCCCGCCGTCGGTGGCCCCGCCGTCGGTGCGGAGGCCCCCGGCGCGGAGACGGAAGCGGGCACGGCCGAGGTGCCGGCCGCCAGCTCCTCGGCCGGGTGAGCCTCGCCCGGCGGGAGGACGGCGACCGCCTCTACTTCCGCCAGCTCCTCATGGGCGCCGACCTCGCCCGTGACGACCGGATCGCCCGCCAGATGGTCAACTTCGTCTACCTGATCGGCGACCGGGAGACCGGCGAGGCGGTCGCAGTCGACCCGGCGTACGCCCCCGGCGAGATCGTCGACTGCCTCGAGGCCGACGGCATGCGCCTCGTCGGTGCGCTCGCCACCCACTATCACGCCGACCACGTCGGCGGCAGCCTCTTCGGCCACGAGATCGCAGGCCTGAGCGACCTGCTCGAACGAACCCAGGTCCCGGTCCACGTCCAATCCTGCGAAAGCCCCTGGATCCTGAAGGCCACGACCCTCTCGGCCACCGACCTCGTCACCCACGAGGCAGGCGACGAGATCTCCGTCGGGGAGATGAGGATCGCCTGCATCCACACCCCGGGGCACACCCCGGGCAGCCAGTGCTTCTTGGTCGAGGGCAGGCTCGTCGCAGGCGACACGCTCTTCCTGCAGGGATGCGGGCGCACCGACCTGCCCGGGAGCGACCCCGGGGCGATGTACGACAGCCTCGTCAACCGCCTCGCCCGGCTCCCCGACGACGTGGTCGTCTACCCGGGGCACCTCTACTCCCCCGAGCCCCACGCGAGCCTCGGCGAGACGAAGAGGCGCAACCCCGTTCTGGCGCCCCGATCGCCCGACGAGTGGTTGGCGCTCTTCGGGCCATAGGCTCACCGGCCATGGCGATCCTCATCATCTCCCTCCTCGTCGGAGGGCTGATCATCGGTGCGCTCGGCCGTCTCGTCGTGCCCGGACCGAACCCGATGGGCATCTTGCGCACGATCGCGGTCGGCATCGCCGGATCGCTCCTCGGGGGCCTCGTCGGACGCTACGTGCTCGGGTGGCGCTACCGCTTCTCCGCCCTCGCCGCCTTCGTCCTTGCCGTCGCCTTCACGGCGCTCATCGTGGCCGCCGTCGGCCACGGGCGCGGCGGCTCTTACGGCTCCCGCTACGGCTACGGCCGGTCTCGCCGCCGCTTCTGAGCCCCGCTCCTGCAGTCTCTGGGCGCCGCCCGTGCCGACGAGATCACCTCCTCGCCCCACCGCGAGGCGAGAGAGCACCGGGCTGGGCACGCGGGGCGTTGAAGGTCCTGATCGCGAAGGGATGTGGCGGTGAGGGGCGGTGGTGAGCAGCGGGGGTAGCGCTGGTATTAGCGTCGGCCTCGTCCTCACCGCCTGTCTCACCCGAACTGCGCTCTGCCCTGAGTCGGGTACCGTCGATGGGACGGGAAACGGCCTGTCTAAATGGAACGAAGGATCAACCGCTGAGGCGCAGGTGACCTGAGCATGCGAAAGTACTTCACGTGGCGCTGCATCGGTCTCCACGCGCTGGTGCTGTTCCTCGTTCCGGGGTTCCTTGTGGCCGGGTGGTGGCAATATCACGTCGCCCGCAGTGGGAACGCGCTGGGCTGGGTGTACGCGGTCGAATGGCCATCCCTCGCTGGCTACGCCATTTACGCCTGGTGGAGGCTCATCCACGATCGGAGCACACCATTCGATCGACTATGGGCGGCGAAGCAGCGCGTGATCGCGGACGAGTGGGGAACGCCCATCTACCAGATCCCGGGCTGGGCGAGGAACAAGGAGCTGTCGCGGGCTGTAGAGCAGGCCAGCATCGGTCGGGGGGGAGCCCCCGCCCTCGCCCCCACCACTGCTCGTGCACTCGAGTCCGGGGATGCGAACACGCACTCCGCAGCCGAAGATGGCCTCCAACTCGCGGGTCAAGACGGACGCACCGTGGCGCACCGCGACGACGCGGTCGTCGACGCTCGAGTCATCGCGGTGAGGGTGACCGTCGACGAGGAGCTCGACGCCTACAACGCGTACAACGCGTACCTCTTCGATCTGAACTGGCGAGACCCACCGAAGCGCTGGGCCCCAGCGAGGCGTCGCTCCCGTCCTTTTGAGACGGCGCCGCAGCGAGAGCTTTCTAACATGTCGGATGGGCCCGAGGAGAAGGGCGGTCCCGAGCTGACAACGGGTTGGAGCGCCGACGGAGGCTCGTAGTGACCATCGGTAGCACTGACGTCCAGCCGGTGCGGGCAGCGGTGATCCGATACCGCGTGATTGCCTATATCACGGGCATCCTCATCATCGTCGTCGTCTTCGCCGGGATCCCGCTGCAGTTGGCAGCGCACAACACCGTCATCACGGACCAGGTGGCGACAGTCCACGGCGTCTTGTACATCGTCTACATCATCATGGCCTGGCTCTTGGCGATGCGGCTGAAGCTCACGAGAGGCCCCATCGTTCTCCTGTTGCTTGCCGGCACGATTCCGGTGATGACGTTCGTCATGGAGCGCTGGCTCACCCGCCGGTACATAACACCGACGCTTGCCGCCGCGGTGTCGGGGCAGAGGCCGACAAAAACGGGCGGGGCGCCGCCTGCGGAGCGAGCGGACGTGCCCAGGCGGACCGTCGGGTAAGTGCCTGCACGACGGCTAGGCCAGGCCGCTCAAGGCCAGGTCATTCAGAAAAGGACGTACGATCACCTGGTCCTCTTGGAGCAACGCGGCCGCCGCCCGGGGCCCCCGCCGCCCCGCCGGCCCGCCGCTCCGCCAAGGCCGCCGGTTACGATGTGACATGGCGCCCCCCTCCGAGCTCGAGTCGAAATTCGGGAGAGAGGGCCTCACCTTCGACGACGTTCTCCTCGTCCCGGCTGCCTCTGAGATCCTGCCCGCAGAGGCGAGCACCGACAGCCGCCTCACACGCCGCATCACCCTTGCCACGCCCCTTCTGTCGGCCGCCATGGACACCGTCACCGAGTCCCGCCTCGCCATCGCCATGGCCCGCGAGGGCGGCACCGGCGTGATCCACCGCAACCTTTCGGTGGGTGAGCAGGCGGCCGAGGTGGACCGGGTGAAGCGCTCGGAGTCGGGCATGATCACCAACCCGATCACCGTCTCGCCGACCACGACGATCGCCGAGGCGAGGGCGCTCATGGCCCGTTTCCACGTCTCGGGCGTGCCCGTCGTCGACGAGGGCGGCCGTCTCGTCGGTGTCGTCACCAATCGCGACCTCCGCTTCGTGGGAGACGTCCCGGGCGGCGGTGGGTCGGACAGCGGCGACCCGGTTGCGACCGTGATGACGGCGCGGGACCTCGTCACCGCCCCCGTCGGCACGACCCTGGACGAGGCGAAGGAGATCCTCGGCCGCCACCGCATCGAGAAGCTGCCGATCGTCGGGCCTGACGACACCCTGCACGGCCTCATCACGGTGAAGGACATCCAAAAGCGCATCGACCACCCGAAGGCGACGAAGGACTCGGGCGGGCGGCTGCTCGCGGCCGCAGCCGTCGGTGCCGGCGCCGACGCCTTAGAGCGCGTCGAGGCCCTCGTGGCGGCGGGCGTCGACGTGATCGTGGTCGACACCGC
>JBOGHY010000039.1:0-18456 GCA_050742375.1 Acidimicrobiales bacterium
ATGACCGACGAGGCGCTCGTAGGCATGGGCCGCGGTGTGAACCAGCGACGCCACGTCCGTATGACGCCGGACGAGGTCGAAGCCTTCGTCCACGAGCGCCGCCCGATGACGATGTGCACCCTCAACCACGACGGCACCATCCACGCCGTCGCAATGTGGTACGGCTTTCTCGAGGGCTGCATCGCCGTCGAGACGAAGATCAAGTCGCAAAAAGCGCAGAACCTGCGCCGCAATCCCACGATGACCTGTGTCTTCGAGGACGGTCAGGTCTACGACGACCTACGCGGTGTCGAGCTCGTCGGCAGGGCAGAGATCGTCGAGGACCACGAGCGCATGTACGCCCTGGGCGTCAGCGTCTTCGAGCGCTACTTCGCCCCCTACAGCGAGGAGGCTCGACCCGTTGTGGAGACGATCCTGAACAAGCGCATCGTCGTCAAGCTGCACGTCGAGCGCACCGTCAGCTGGGATCATCGCAAGCTCGCGGCCGCGCCGCCGCAGTGACGAGGCACCGGCGGAGACCGGCCTAGGGCCGTAGGAGCACCTTCACGGCGCCCGTCTGGCGGGCGTTGGCGGCCGTCAGGACGGCCTCTTTCCACGCCGTGAGCGGGAAGGAGTGCGTCACGAGATTAGACAAGTCAAGGCCGTCGGCCACCCAGGAGAAGTAGTGCTCGAAGGCGTGCCGCCGGGCGCCGCCCGCCTCCTCGATGCCGAAGGCGTTCGAGCCGATGATCCGAAGCTCCTTGAAGTACAAGGGCGTCCACTCGAAGCGCCCCGGCGGCTCGACCCCGCTCACGACGAGGGTGCCCCCGGTATCAAGCAGGCGAAGCGACGTCTCGACGGTCTCGAGGGAGCCGACGGTGTCGTAGATCACGGCCGGCCCGTCCTGCAGCCAGGGGCGCCCGCTCCAGGGGACGAGAGGCTGCACCGAGAGGCGCTCGGCGACGGCATCGACAAGGGCGTCGGGATCGCAGGGCAGCACAACGGCCGCACCCATCCCGATCGCCAACCTCGCGCGGAGCCCCGGGCGTGTCACGGCCCAGATCTCGGTGCCCGGCCACAGGAACGACACGAGGGCCACGGCGGCGAGGGCGAGGGTGCCGGAGCCGTACACGAGCACCGGGCGGCCCTCGACGGGCGGGGCCAAAAGGACCGTTCGAAGCGACACCGAGACAGGGTCGGCGAGCACTGCCACCTCGTCGGGGATCGCCTCGGGGACCTCGAAGAGCTGGCTCTCGTGGGCCACGAAACGCTCGGCGTGGGCTCCCGAGGCGCCGGCACAGTTGCCGATGTGCAGAGCCGGCGGCACCACGCCCTTGCGGAAGCTCCGGCACCATGGGTAGCGCCCCTCGGCGCAGGCCCGGCACGGCGGATCGATGCCCCGGGGAACACACGAAAGCCACGGGTTGAGCACGACCCGTCTCCCGCTGTCGGACCTCCTCGCGACGGCCTCGTGGCCGAGCACGTGCGGGAAGCTCAAAAGCGCCGTGAGCGGGTTGTCGCGTGAGCCGTTCAGGAGGATCTGCTTGGCGTCCGAGCCGCACAGACCGCTAACGATGGTCTCGCAGACGACCCAGCCCGGACCGGGTGGCCGAGGCTCCTCGATCTCCTCCAGGCGGGCGGGGGCATAGGGTCCGAGAAAGCCCCGCCGGTCGAAGGTCCCGCTCAGCTTGGCGACCGCCTCCCGGCCGAGATGATGACGGAACACGAGCGCCCTCATCGCCCGCATGGTACGAGGTGGCGGGACAGGTGGTGAGCTGGGCGCAGCCGACCACCAGAGCCGGTTTGGCGATCGGCCGAAATGGGTACAAGCACCGCTTGCCGAGAGCGCTCCGGGCGCTCAAGTTCGCGCGACCGGGCGCCGATACCCTTCCTTGTGCCAGCGGAGGACACCGAGGGCGCGCGACACTCCGCTCCCAAGGAGCGACCGGAGCTCGGCGTAGAGCGCCCTGGCGGCCCGATCCCTACCCGGCGCGCCCCCGAGCCGACCGGCCCTTGCCCGATCGAGCCGTCTCTGCCGGCCAGCACCGACATCTCGCCGAGACAGAGTCGTCTCGCCACGATCGGTGCGCTCGGCCTCTCCGTCGTGCTCTCCGGGCTCACGGCGCTCCTGCTCAGCGTCGGGCCGGCGGCGAGCCTGAGCCCGATCCATCACCTCGCGAGCGCGCCCGTCATCTTCGTCATTCTCCTAGTCATCTTCGCCGCCACCGTCCTCGCCCCCGTGGCCTTCCACCACCGCGGCGACACCTACCTCTTTGTCCTCAGCGAAGTCCCACTTCTGCTCGGACTCGTCTTCGCCTCGCCGATCGTCCTCGTGCTCTCGAGGGTGGCCGGCGAGACCGTGATCTTCGGGCTCGTGCGGCGACAGCGGCCCGTCAAGCTGGTCTTCAACCTCGCCGCCGGAGCCCTCGGCGCGGCAGTCGCGGCCGTCGTGTTCCGCGAGGCGATCGGCCGCCACGTCCCCGTGACACCGATCGGCGGCGGTGCCGCGGCCCTCGCCCTCGTCGTCTCGGCGGCCGTCGTAACCGCGGCGACGCACGCTGTAGTCCGGCTGCACGGTCAGCGTCTGCCCCGCCGCAGTGCCTCCTCGACCACGACTCGGTTCCTGATCGTGCTCGCGAGCATCGGGCTCGCCCTGGTCGTGCTCGACGCAGCCTGGTCGAACCGCTGGGCGGTTGTCCCCCTCGTCCTAGTCGGCGCGCTAATCGTGCTCGCCTACAGGGGCTACGTCCGCCTCACGGACCGCTTCGGAGCCCTGCAGCGACTCTACGAGTTCAGCCGA
The DNA here is from genome assembly GCA_050742375.1 of Acidimicrobiales bacterium. Taxonomy (GTDB): domain Bacteria; phylum Actinomycetota; class Acidimicrobiia; order Acidimicrobiales; family Bog-793; genus JAKATT01. Next base: position 2,780 of record JBOGHY010000039.1, read on the forward strand.
GCCCTGTCGGGCTCCGATGTGGAGGCGACCGACACGGGCTCGGCCATTCTCGAGCACGTGCGCACCGTCATGAGGGCGCGGCGAGCCAGCCTCGTGCTCGTCGAGGAGTCCGGACTGCTGCGGCGTATCTCGCTCGACGGCTCCACCCGCTCGGGCGTCGAGACGCTCGAGGGCGACCCGACCTCCCTCGTGAGCCGCGCCGTTGCGGAGGGCGCGCCGGCGCTCCGGCTGAGCCAGTCCGGCCCCCGCGGGCGGGCAAGCCAGCACGACGCTCTCCTGGGCGACTTCAAAGACGCCCTGGTGGCCCCCCTCGTGAGCGGGGAACGAGCCATAGGTGCCCTCGTCGCCATGGACCGGGAGGAAGAGCTCGACCCATTCGACGGCGACGACCTGCGGCTCTTCGAGGCGCTCGCCGGTCACGCCACGGCCAACCTCGAGCGGGCGCGCCTTGTCGAGGAGCTCCGCCACGAGGCCGAGGCCAAGGCCCACCAGGCGACCCACGACCCCCTCACCGGGCTCCCCAACCGCCTCTTGTTCCTCTCGCGAGCGGCAGAGCTGCTGGCTGCCACCGGCCGCGTCGCCGTCGCCATCCTCGACCTCGACCGCTTCAAGGACGTGAACGACACCCTCGGCCACGAGATGGGCGACCGCCTCCTCTGCGAGATCGCCGAGCGCCTCGTGCGCGCCGCCTCGGGGCGAGCGACCGTCGCCAGGCTGGGCGGCGACGAGTTCGCCCTCGTCGTCGCCGACATCACAGGGCCCGAGGAGGCCGTCGGGATCGTCCGCGACCTCGACGTCGCCCTCTCCCGCCCGGTCCGCATCGACGGCCTCACCCTGGCGGTCACCGCAAGTGCCGGCATGGCGCTCGCCCCCGACCACGGCGACAACGTCGCCGTCCTCCTGCAGCGGGCCGACATCGCCATGTACCTCGCAAAGGAGCGCCGCAGCGACGTGGAGCTCTACTCGGCGAGCCGCGACCAGAGCATGCAGCGGCGCCTCATGCTCGGCGGCCAGCTCGTCCAGGCGCTCGAGGCGGGCGACCAGCTGAGCCTCATGTACCAGCCCATCGCCCGCCTCACGAGCGGGGAGGTCATCCGCGTCGAGGCGCTGGCGCGCTGGCTGCATCCGACTCTCGGCTGGATCCCCGCCACCGAGTTCATCGGTCTCGCCGAGCAGATGGGGCTCATCGGCGAGGTCACCGAGTTCGTCTTTGACGAGGCGTGCGCCCAGTCCGGGCACTGGCGTCGCATCGGGCTCCCCGTCGGCCTCGCCGTCAACCTGTCCGGGCGCCTGCTCTCGGATCCCGGTCTGGTGGAGCGAGTCGCCCGCCATCTCGCCGAGAACGACGTCCCGGCCCGCTCGCTCACCCTCGAGCTCACAGAGACCGAGGTGATGGCCGATCTCGGCGAGGCGCGGGGCGTCCTCAACGAGCTCGCCAAGCTCGGGGTGCGCATCGCCGTCGACGACTACGGCACCGGCTACTCCTCCCTCGCCTACCTGCACCGCCTCCCGGTGCAGGAGCTCAAGATCGACCGCTCCTTCGTGACGAACCTCGCCGACGACCCGAGCAACGCCATCATCGTCCGCTCCTCGATCGCCATGGCGCACTCGCTCGGGCTCTCGGTGGTCGCCGAGGGGGCAGAGGACGAGGTCACCTGCGCCATCCTCGCCGACGCCGGCTGCGACGCCGTCCAGGGCTATTACCTCTCCCGGCCCCACAAGGCCGCCGAGCTGCAGCAGTGGCTGCTCGGCGGGGCGAGCCTGCAATTCTCCCGCGAGCTGCCCCCGACGCGGCCTCTCCGGGTCGTCGGGCGCCCGGACGAGCCCGCCGCGCCGAGCAAGGGCGCCCGCAGCACGACCGCCTGAACGGCCCGAGAAGCCCCGACCACCGTCTCGTCCCGCAAAGGCTTGCCAGGGGCGCGCCCGAACTGGGAAGATCTGCGGCGCGGGGAATCGAGGGCACCGGTGCAACGGTGTAGAGCCCTCTTCTCCCCCGACCTGGTCCCAGTGCGTGAAGGGAGGTGGTCGACTTGGTCCGCCGTGATTTCAGGTGGGGCTGATGCCCGGCGGTCATTGACCACCGGCGGCCTTGGCGCGGTCCTGAGCCCTAGGCAGCCTCACCGTCAGCGGTGTGGGTTCTCTGACCCAGTTATCGGAACGGCGGGCGGCGAGCTTTAGCGATCTTTCGATCGCGGCTCGTCTCCCGTCGTTTCGCGCCCGTGGCCGCGAGCGCGACGCCGCGCGACGATGTCTCGGTGGGCCGGGTGAAGCTTGACGTGAGCGCCGGCGCGACCCGTCGTGCGCATGCCCGCGGGGCCCACGCCGGGCGGGGCGGCCTCGGCTCGTCCTTCCGCAGGCTCTGGACGGGCGCAGCTCTGGCGAGCGCCGGCGACGGCTTTGCCTACGGAGCGGTCCCGCTCCTCGCCGTCGTCGTCGACCCCCATCCCCTCGCCGTCTCGGCCGTGGTCGCGTCCGACAGCCTGCCGTGGCTCCTCGTGGCCCTTCCGGCCGGCCAGATCTCGGACCGCTTCGCCCGCGGTCACGTGATGGCCTTCGTCAACCTGCTCCGTGGCGTCGTGCTCGCCTGCGCCGGGGTCCTCGTGGTGACGGGGCGCATCGATCTCTCCCTCCTCATCGTCATCGTGCTCGCCAACGCCGGTGGGCGGGCGATCTACTACTCGGCCCTCCAGGCGACCGTCCCCGATCTCGTGACCGACGAGCGCCTCGACCGGGCGAACGGGGCCTTATCGAGTGCCGAGATGGGTGCCGAGCACCTCGGCGGCCCCATCGTCGGCACGCTCACCTTTGTCGTGGCGCGGGCGATCCCCTTCTTCGGCGACGCCGGCGCCCTCGGCTTGTCGAGCCTGCCCCTCCTGCGGCTGCGCTCGAAGGTGCCCGCACCCTCGGCGCCGCGCGGCTCGATCCTCGACGGGCTGCGACACCTGCTCTCCGAGCGTCGCCTGCGGATGCTCCTCGGGATCGTCGCCTCCCTCGCCGGCCTGCAGGGCCTCGTGAGCGGCATCCTCGTGCTCGTGGCGACCCGGGACTGGGGGGTCCACACGGGCGCCTACGGGTTCTTCGTCGCCGCCGGCGCCGCCGGCAACATCCCGGGAGCGCTCTCGACCGAGCGGCTCGTCGCCCGCTTCGGAAGCGCCGGAACCCTCGTCGGCGCCGCCGGGCTCTCGGGGCTTGCCTACCTCGCCATGGCCTTTTCGCACGCCTGGCTCCCTGCCGGTATCGCCTTCGCCGTCGCCGGCTTCGCAGTCGGCGCCGGAAACGTCGCCGCCATCTCACTTCGCCAGCGGCTCACGCCGCACGAGATGATGGGACGCGTCGGCTCCGCCTGGCGCGGCATCGTCTTTGGCGCCGCCCCCGTCGGGGCACTCCTCGCCGGCGGCTTCGCCCTGCTCGGGGGCCTGCGCCTCCCGCTCATCCTCGCCGGATCCCTCCAGTGCCTCGTCGCCGTCGTCTTGGGGCCTGCCCTCTTGCGGGCGATCCCCCGCAAGCTGCCGCTCTCAAGTGCGCCGCCGCCGCATGCACCTCCCGCGCCGCGGCCCGACACACCTCCCGGGCCACCGGCCGGGGCGCCGGGCAGCGCTCAGGCCGGCGGGTAGAGAGGCTCTCGGACCGAAAAGCCGAGGGCGCCGCCCCACCCGTTGCGGGCGGCCACCTTGTCCACCGAGGTCCGCTCTGCGACGCCCCAACGGCCCGTCGGGTAGCCGAAGGAGATCATGCAGGCGTTCGTCCAGGACTCGTCGGGCACCCCGAGAAGCCGCGACACGTCCTCTCCGTGGAAATGCCCGAGCACAGAGGTGAGCGAGCTGCCGACCCCCTCGGCGCGCGCCGCGAGCTGCGCCGACCACGCGGCGGGGAACATCGATCCGGCGCCCGCACCTGAGCGCACGAAGCAGAAGAGGAACAGCGGCACGCCCTCGAAGTGGTCGGCCAGCCACTGGGCAGAGCGCTGCACCTTGAGGCGCGAGCGGTTGGCGGGAGTGTCAGGCTCCGCGGCAGCGCGCTCGTTTGACTCCTTGTAGTAGGTCGCCCACAGTGTGGCAAGGCTGTCGCGGTAGAGCGGCCCGAGCTCTGACTTGAGCTCGGGCGAGTCGACAAGGACGAAACGCCACGGCTGGGCATTGCCGCCGCTCGGCGCCCGGATGGCGGCATCGAGGATCCGTGCCTGGACGTCATTTGGGATCGGATCCGGACGCACGCGGCGCATCGCCCGGGTGGTGTACAGCGCTTCGTATAGCTCCATTTGCTGATCATCTCAGATGCAGGTGGCCCCTGGCGCCACCGCGCTCTCGTAAAGGGCTACCATCGTCCTACCGGATGAGGCTCCGGCGTGCGTCTGTTTTCGGGCGTCCGAACTGCCATTTGGCTAATGGCCTCTACGCACTTCGTCGTGTCGTGGAGGTGAGCGGTGGCGGGGCCCGACCTTGCGCCTGCAGAGATCCAGGTGCTCCAGGTTCTCAGCGTCGTCGTCCTCGCCCCGCTCGTGAGCGGTGGCATCTCGCATGTCGAGGCACGCTTCCAGGGTCGCCGCGGCCCGCGGATCCTGCAGCCCTACTACGACCTCGCCAAGCTCTTCCGCAAAGAGACCCTCGTCCCCGAGGATGCCGGCTTCGCCTTCTTTCTCGGCCCGGTGCTGGCCTTTACCTGCTACTTGATCGTGCCGCTGGTGATCCCGGTGCTGACGACCTACCCGCTCCCGCTCTGGCGCACCGGCGACATCCTCGGAGGCGGCTTCATCCTGGGGTTGGCGGCCTTCTCGGTGTCGCTCGCGGCCGTTGAGACGGGCGGGCCGTACGCGCAGCTCGGCAGCAGCCGGGCGATGACCTTCGGGGCCCTCATCGAGCCCTCGATCCTTTTCGTCACCTTCACCGTCGCCCTCGTCACGACGACCGACCTCCCCTACTTCGAGGCAGCCGCCGCCCGCGCCTCGTTGAGCCAGGTCGTCCGGCCGGCGCACCTTCTCGCCTGCCTTGCCTTCTTCCTCGTCGTGCTGAGCGACACCGGTCGCATCCCGGTCGAGACCCACTCGAGCACCATCGAATTCGGCATGATCGACGAGGCGCGCACCCTCGAGCACTCGGGCCCGCTCTTTGCCTTGTTGAAGTGGGGATCGGCGATGAAGCAGCTGATCCTCTACGTGATCCTCGTGAACGTCTTCGCCGCTCCCTGGGGCCTCGCCGGCTCGACGGCCCTCGGCGCGGTGCTGCTCGCCATCGTGATCCTCGTCGGCAAGGCCTTAGGCGTGGGGGTGATCTTCACGCTCATCGACAACAGCTTCTCCAAGCTGCGCCTCTTCAAGATCACCGAGTTCATGGCGGCGGCCTTCCTCATCGCCATCCTGGCCGTGCTCGTTCTCTTCCTCGGGGGAGGCTGAGGTGCCCGTGCTGCTCGCCGCCGGCGTACCGCCGGTGCCTTCGAGCTTCGCCGGCGGAGCCGAGGCAGTCGCGCTCGTGGTGCTGCTGACGGTCTTCGCCATGCTGCGATCGGCCCTCGCCCGCTCCCAGGTGCGCCTTTATGCCTTCCAGTCGCTCGCGGTGAGCGCGCTTGCGGTCTTCGTGGCGTCGACGGAGCACGTCACCGAGCTGTACGTCCTCGCGGCGCTCTCGTTCCTGCTGAAGGTTGTGGTGGTGCCGGCCATCGTCATGCGACTGCTGAGAGACCCGAGAGTCGAGGTGGCGACGAGCCACCGGCTCGGCGTGGCGACGATGACGCTCGGCGCCATCGTCGTCTCTTCCTTCGGCTTTTTCATGGTGGGGCGCCTCCATGTCCGGTCCCACTCGCTTCCGTCGTCTGCCCTCGGGCTGGCGGCGGCCGTGATCCTCGTCTCCTTCCTCCTCGTGATCCTGCGCTCTGACGTGGTGTCGCAGGCGGTCGGCTTCTTCTCGCTCGAGAACGGGGTCTCGGTGGCGAGCCTCGTCATCGCCGCCGGCCTCCCTCTCATAGCCGAGGTGGCCTTCCTGTTCGACCTCATGGTTGCCGTGGTCGTCTTCGGCGTGCTGATGCGGGTGCACCACGGTCGTGCCAACACGCTCTCCACCGACGTGCTCGACCGGTTGCGGGGGTAGCGGTGGGCTGGGACCTCATCGTCATCACGATCGCCCCCTTTGCCGTCGGGCTGGCCTGCTGGTGGGCACCTCCAAGAGCCTGCCGGCTCCTCACGGTCGCGAGCGGCGTGCTCACTTTCGTCCTCTCGCTGCTGCTCGTGCCGGCCAGTGATGCCGTGGCGGCTGGGGGATGGCTGCGCGCCGACGCGCTCTCGGTCGTCTTCGTCGTCGCCGTCGCCTTCCTCTACGCGACCACGGCGATCTTCTCCGTCGGCTATGTCCGGCCCACAGGCGAGGCGACGTCCGCGGCGCGCTACAGCCGGCGGTTCTACGCCGGTCTCAATCTCTTCGCATGGTCGATGGCCATGGCTCCGCTCATGAGCAACCTCGGGCTCTTGTGGGTGGCGATCGAGGTCACCACCGTGGTCTCGGCCCTGCTCGTCGCGATCGACGGCACCGACGGCGCCGCCGAGGCGGCGTGGAAGTACGTCCTCATCGCCTCGATGGGACTCGGGATCGCCCTTCTCGGCACCGTCGTCATCTACTACGCCGGGAGCTCTGTCCTCGGCGGCTCCTACGAGCTCTTCGATGCGAGGCTGCTCACCGTCGCCGGCAGGCTGCCGGTCGGAGTGGTCCGACTCTCGTTCGTGCTCGCCGTGCTCGGCTACGGCACCAAGATGGGCCTCGTCCCGGTGCACACCTGGCTGCCCGACGCCCACTCAGAGGCACCGACCCCCGTCTCGGCGCTCCTTTCGGGGGCGCTCTTGGTGGTGAGCTTTTACGCCATCCTGCGTTTCTACGAGGTGACGGTCCGCGCCGTCGGACCGACCTTCCCACGTAACGTCCTCTTGGCATTCGGCTTGGCCTCGCTCGGGCTCGGCGCCCTCTACCTCGCCCGCCAGCGGGACATGAAACGCCTCTTTGCCTACTCGAGCATCGAGCACATGGGGGTGCTCGCCATCGGGATGAGCTTCGCCGCACCCGTCGCCATCGTCGGGGTGCTCCTCCATGTGCTCGCACATGCGGCGGCAAAGAGCACGGCGTTCTTCGGCACCGGCAGCGTCAGCGCCAAGTTCGCCAGTCGGGACCTGTCTCGTGTCCGCGGCGCCGCCGGCGTCCTGCCACTGAGCGGCCCGATGCTGCTGCTCGCGATCCTGGCGCTCTGCGCACTTCCACCTTTTGGCATCTTCCGCAGTGAGTTCCTCATCGTCTCTGGAGGACTGTCCGACCCCGCCGACGCCGTCGCGGCGGTGCTCGTGGGGCTCGTTACCCTGGCCACGCTCGGCCTCACCTGGTACGCCTCCCAGTGCCTGCTGACCCCCTCACCAAAGGGCACGGTACGGGGGGAAGTGAGCGGGTGGATCGTCGCCTCCATGGCCCTCGGCCTCGTCGTGCTCGCCTTGCTCGGGGTCCATCCTCCCGGCCAGCTGTCGGACCTGCTCAACCGGGCAGCGCACGAGCTGGCGGTCGGCTCATGACGAACGGGGCACGGGCGACGTCCAGCCCCGCCGGCCTTGCCGCATCTGTCGAGGCTCAGGTGCGGACCGGGGACCGCTTCGCCGGGCTCTTCGCCACCGTGCGCGAAGACGGGTCGACCGTCCTTCGCGCCGTCGTGGCGACCCCCCACCACCTGGAGGTGACCGAGGCCGTCCTTCCTGCGGGCATCCTCACCTATCCGGCCCTCACGCCCGCCGTGCCCGCCGCCTCGTGGTACGAGCGGGAGATTCACGACCTCTTCGGCCTCGTGCCGAGCGGCCACCCGCGCCTCGACTCGCTCGTCTTCCCGCGGGCCGACGGCGCGCGGGCGCCTCTCGCCGGCTCCAGGCTCACAGAGCGCCTCGTCCCCGATCTACGGCCCCTGCCGAGCCACGTGAGCGGAGAGGGCGTCTTCACGATCGCCTACGGCCCGGTGCGATCGGGGGTCTTCGAGAGCATCGAGTATCTCGTGGAGACGACCGGAGAGGAGATCCCTCACCTACGTACCCGCGTGTACCTAAAGCACCGCGGCCTCGACTACCGATTCTGTGACCTCAAAGCTGCCGACGCCGTGCTGCTCGCCGAGCGGGTGGAGGGAACATGCTCGGTGGCCCACGCCCTCGCCTTCTCGCTCGCCCTCGAGTCCCTCGGCGACGTCGAGCCACCGCGGGGAGCCGAGCTGTTGCGGCTCGTCCATGCCGAGCTGGAACGGGTAGCGGTGCATCTCGACTCGGTCGTGCGCCACACCGAAGGCTCCGGGCAGGCAGTCGCATACGCTCGGATGTCGCTTCACAAAGAGACGGTCCTCCGCCTACGCGCCCGGCTGTGCGGGCACCGCTTCGGGCGCGGCGTCGTCATCCCTGGCGGTGTCGCCGGCCGGCCCCAGATGGACCTTCGTTCCGCCATTTCGGAGCTCGCCCGTCTCGAGGACGCCCTCACCGGCGACGCCGAGGCACTCATGGGAACCCCGTCGTTCCTGGACCGGCTGCGCGGCACCGGAACCCTTGCCCCCGAGCTGGTCCGAGCGCACGGCGCCGTCGGTCCCGTGGCCCGGGGCTCCGGGCTCGCCGAGGACGTGCGCGAAGACCGGCCCTACGGCGCCTACCGTGACCTCGGCTTCGAGGCGGTCGGGTTCGACAACGGCGACGCCTTCGCCCGCCAGCAGGTGCGCCTTGGCGAGATCGCCCAGTCCCTGACGCTCGTTCGCCGGGCGCTCGCCGAGCTCGAAGGCTCTCCGCCCGGGCCGTGGCGAGGCGAGGTCCCACCAGTCGACGGCCTGGCGCTCGTGTCTGTCGAGGCGCCGCAGGGCGAGCTCATCTACCTCGTGGAGGTGAAAGCGGGGCGACTCGAACGCGTGAAGCCACGCTGCGCCTCGTTCCACAATCTGGCGCTCTTCCACCAAGCCTTCGGAGGCGACATCTTCACCGACTTCGTGTTCATCGAGGCGAGCTTCGGGCTCTCGATCGCGGGGGTGGCGGGTTGATGGCCTGGATCTGGCGAGGGGTACGAGAGGGCATAGTGACCACCCGGTACCCGAAGCGGCCCGACGGCTACGACGCAGGGTTCCGCGGTGTCGTCGTCACGCCTCCCCCAGGCGTCTCCTCGAGCGAGGGTCGATCGTCTAGAGACACGATCCGCCCCGAGCTCGAGGACCTCTGCCCGACGGGCGCAATCGAGCGGCGCTCCGGCTCCGCCGGCGACCCGGGCGAGACGACAGCCGAGCTCGATCGGGGTCGGTGCATCCTTTGCGGGCGCTGCGTCGAAGCGCGACCCGACGTCTTCGCCTTCTCACCCGACACCGAGTCCGCCGCAGCGAGCCGGCGCGCTCTCGTCGTACCGCACGCCGCCGGGGACGATGCCGAGCTCGACGACCTGCGTCGTCATCTCGACCGCCGCGTGCGTGCGCTCCGGCGGTCGATCCACGTGCGCCACGTCGACGCCGGCTCTGACGGCGCCGAGGAGTGGGAGGTGGCCGCCCTCACGAACCCGGTCTACGACGTCCAGCGCCTCGGCATCTACTTCACCGCCTCGCCTCGTCACGCCGACGTGCTGCTCGTGACCGGAGTCGGCACCTCCGGCATGGCCGGACCGCTCCGGGAGACCTATGCCGCCATGGCCGATCCCAAGGTCGTGGTGGCGGCGGGCACCGACGCCACGAGTGGAGGACTTGTCCACCCCACGTACTCCGCCGGCCCGGGAGTGGCGTCGATCCTGCCTGTCGACGTCTTCGTGCCGGGGTCACCCCCGAGCCCATTCAGCCTGCTGCACGGCATCCTGCTTGGCATTGGCATCCTCCCTGACCGAGCGGTGCGGCGATGACGGCCCTGCTCCTCCTCGTTGCGCTCGTCATGTGGGCGGCCGGCGCCTGCCTCGATCTTGTCGTCGGCCCCGGGCGGCGCTCGGCCCGCCTGGCCCCCTACCTCGCCGGCATCGCCGGGAGCTGCCTCGTCACAGCCGCAGGCGTGATGATGGACCTCGGCCGGGCGAAAGCCGTCGATTTGGGCTCGATCTTCGGCGTGGGCCAGACCTCCCTGCGTCTTGACCCGCTTGCGGGCATGTTCCTGACGCTCGTCGGCGGTCTCAGCGTCGCCGTATCGGCCTGCCTCGTCAGCTGGGCAGGGCCCGACGGGCGGGTCTCAGGTCGAGGCAGGGCGTCCGGCTATCTCCTCTTGCTCGGCGCCGTCGTGGTCATCCTCGTCGCCGCCGACGCCTTCACCTTCATGTTCGCCTGGGAGGCGCTCACGTTGGCCTTCTATCTGCTCGTCGGCGTCGAGCGGCGCAGCGCCAACTCGGCGCGGGCGAGCTGGGTGACCCTCGGCATCGGCCAGCTGAGCGGGGCAGCGCTCGTCTTCGGGTTCCTGCTCCTGGCGGGACGGGCTCGGAGCTACTCCTTCTCGGCGTGGCACGCGCTGCCGGCAGGCCCGCTTCATGACGTCGCCTTCGCCCTCATCATCGCAGGCCTCGGCGCAAAGGTCGGCCTCGTCCCGTTGCAGGTGTGGTTGCCGGTCGGGTACCCGAGAGCGCCCGGCCCGGTGAGAGCCGCCCTCGCCGGGGTGGCGGTCAACGTGGGCTTCTACGGGCTGTGGCGCTTTCTCGGGATCCTCGGCCACCCGCCGATCTGGATGGCGGCGACGGTGCTCGTGCTCGGCGGCATAACGGCCCTTCTCGGGATCGTCTTTGCGGCAGTCCAGCAGCAGCTCAACCGGGTGTTCGCCTACTCGAGCGTGGAAAGCGCCGGAGTCGTCTTCGTCGGCTACGGCATCGCCCTCGCCGGCGCGGCGACGCATCGGAGCTCGGTGATAGCGATCGGTCTGGTGGCGGCGAGCCTGCAGGTCCTCGCCCATGCCGTCGCGAAGTCGGCGCTCTTCGCCTCGTCCGCCTTCTTCCAGTCCGACTTCGGCACCGACGACCTCGAGGTGCTCGGAGGAGTCGGGAGGCGGGCTCCATGGAGCGCAACCGCCTGCGGGCTCGGCTCGATCACTCTGGCGGGGCTGCCGCCATCGATCGGCTTCGTCGCCGAATGGTTCATCCTCGAGGCCCTGATGCAGGAGTACCGGCTCCATGACCTTGCGCTCCGCTTGGCCATGGCGCTTGCGGGCGCCCTCGTCGCCCTCACGGCCGGAGTGGCACTCTTGTGCTTCATCCGGGTCGTCGGCCTGAGCCTCCTCGGAGGCCCGGCCCGACCTCGCGCCGGCGCCCGGCTCGACGGGGGAGTCTTCGGACGGGCGGGACTGGTGCTTCTCGGTCTCTCCTGCCTCGGTCTCGCGGCCGGGGCGCCGTGGGTCGTCCGCTTCATGTCCGACGGCCTTGCCCCCGTCGTGCCCCACTCGGCGACTATCGAAGTGCTCCGGGGCGCGTGGGTGCTCCAACCGGTCTTTGCCAACTTCTCTGCCCTGTCGCCCTCGTGGCTCTTTGTCCTCATTCCCGCCGGGCTGCTCGTCGTGGGTGCAGGTACCCTCGCTCTCTCGGGCGGCCGGCTGCTGCGCATCCGGCGGGTGCCCGCCTGGCGTTCCGCGACACCGGGGTTCTCAGGAGCTCGCAGCTACACCCCGTTCGGCTATGCCAACGTGCTGCGCCACGTGCTCGCCATCGTGCTCGGCACGAAGCGCTCCTCGATCGGGCCCGCAGCGCTGCCGGCGCCCGCCTCGGGCGAGGTCGAAGCGCACATGGAGGTGCGAAGCGACCTCGTCGAGCCCGTCGAGGCGTACCTCTACAGGCCGGCACGGGCTGCCTGGCTGTGGTTCGCCCGGACAGCGAAGCGGCTGCAGTCCGGGCGCCTCGACGCCTACGTCGGCTACATGCTGATCGCCCTCGTCGTGCTGATCGTGGTGGTCGCCGCCATGGGCTAGGCCCACGGGATCTTCTGACCCGACGCTCGGCAAGGGGGGCTCGGGTTGTTCCACCCGGCGCCACGCTAGGTTTCGAGAGATGGCTGACGACCCCATGGTGGACGTCGTGAGCGTCTACGCCGACGGCGAGCGCCGGGCCGAGAGCTTCCGGGCCGTCGAGTACCCGACGCCCCGCGGCTGCGTCGCGGCGTACTTCCCCGAGGCAAACGTGCTCGTCCCGCTCGACTCGACCGCCGAGGTCTCCAATACGCCAACCTCGAAGTCGATCGTGGTGCGCCTCGAGCCTGCCACCGCCGCCGGCCCCGGTACGACGGGGGCTGCCACCTCGGCGTGAGATCGATGCGCCAGGGGCGCCTTTGGGCCGGCGAGCCGGTAGGGAGGGTCATCCCCTCGCCTCGGTGACGGGGTCGAAGTCCCGTCCCGCCGATCTCCGGCACCAGCGCCGGAGGCACCAGCACGGGTGCTGGGACCACCTCATCGTCGCCCCGCTGTGGGTGGCTTTCGAGGCAAATCTCGGAACTCTGCTTCGCAGCTGCGACGCCGTCGGGGCCTGCATCGCAGTGCCGCCGTCGGCGCACTACGCCCGGGCGCTCGATCACGGCGACACCATCGGAGCTCGCTCCAGGCCCCATGTCCACTGGGCTTCCCCCGACAACGACCGGTGGATCGAGGGCATGCGAGCCGAGGGGTGGCGCATCGTCGCGGTCGAGCTCGCCGAGGGCTCGACTCCCCTCGGGCGACTCGCCCCCGCACAAGCGCGCACCATCGTGCTTCTCGGTCACGAGCGCGCCGGCGTCCCGGAGCGCTGGGTGGAGAACGCCGACTGCTGCGTCGAGATCCCGATGATCGGCAAGGGAGCGAGCCTCAACGTGGCAGTCGCTGGCAGCCTTGTCCTCTACCGCCTTGCGGGACTGTCGTGAGCGGGACCGCTATATCGTCTCGGCCTCGGGCAGCATGACGTCGCGGGGCCCCACGTCCACGCGGCTCGCCGAGAGGTAGGCGACGAGAAGGACGATCGGGATGGTGAAAATGACGGCGACGACCGCCCTTCCCATGTTGAGCCCGCCGAGGCTGGCCGGCACTCCCATCCAGTCGGCGAACGACGCCCCGAGCGGCCTCGTCACGACGTAGGCGAACCAAAAGGCAAGGACGGAGCTCATCCCTAGCTTCCAGAAGGAGAGCGCCGAAACGCAGAAGATGGCGGCGAAGACTATGCCCGCAGAGAAGAAGCCGAGGTGCGCCGTGTAGGCAAGCAGATCGCCGGCGGCCGTGCCGAGGGCAAAGGTCGAAAGCACCGCCGCCCAGTAGAAGACCTCGCGGCGCCGCGTGTCGATGCTGTGGATAGAAAGCGTGCCCTCGCATCGCTGCCAGACAAGGAAGACCACCGCCAGCACCACGACGAAGACGACGAACCCCATGATCTCGGGGACCTTGCGACCCGTCCGTCTCGAGCGGCGCACCGCCCGAAGCTATCCGTCGGCCCAAAGTGACAGGGGGGCGGGACCGGGATCCGGCCATGCGCCACACTGTCGGGATCGTCGATCACTACGCCGACGGCACCTTTCGCTTCTGGCACCTCTCGCGCCCGCCGCCCGAGCTCATGGCGGCGCTGGACGAGAGCTGGCTGCCTCGGCGGGGACGTGCCCTCGACGTCGGCTGCGGCCTCGGGACAGAAGCCGGTCACCTCGCCTCGATCGGCTGGGAGGCCTTTGGAATTGACCTGTCCGGCGTCGCGCTCGCACGGGCGCGACGCGAGCAGCCCGGCGTCGGCTTCGCCCGTGCAGACCTGCGCCGCCTTCCCTTTGGCGATCACGTCTTCGATGCCGCCCTGGACCGCGGCTGCTTCCATTACCTGGCGGCGGTTGACCGGCCCGCATATGCGGCCGAGCTCCGCCGGACGTTGCGGCCTGGCGGGAAGCTTCTCCTTCGGGCGAGCCTGCGGGCAGCCGGCGTGCGCAACGACATCGACGAGGGCGTGATCGGCGGGGCTTTCTCTGGGTGGCGGATCGACGTGATGGAACGGGCAGCTGTCCCGAGCGACACGCGGCGTCTCGACGTGCTCGTCGTGAGGCTGTCGGCGCCGTAGCGAGGCGAGATACGCCGGGCACAGTCGGTGGGCGTACCGCCAACACACCACGCGATCGCTGACCGAGCAACGCCGGCACAGCTTCGAAGTACCCGGTAAGGCGACTCATCCGCCGCGTTGGCAAGGTGAGTGGGTGCATGCTGAACCGGTTTGAGCACCCAGGCCCGGACCATGGCGGCTGCACCACGAGGGACAGCCCCGCCAGCGTCACCAGCCAGCCAAGTCGCCGCGCTGATCGTCCCGCCCGGCACCGACACGCTCGCAGAGCTCGTCTCACGAGGACAGGTACGGCTGGCAGCACGCCCGCCGTCCAGTTTGCGGTCTGCCGCAAGCCTGGCACGGCCGGCAAGACCATCGTGGACGACGTCCGCGGCCGCTGGTGACGATCACCTAACTGGACATCGCAGCTGCCATGAAGCTCGTCGTTGGCCGTGATATCCGACGCTGTAGCAACTTGTAGCCGTGAGTGCTACCGTGAAACCTTCGTCGTGACGCGCAATGGCGTCCCGGTGGCCGAGCTCCGTCCGATTGCGCCGCCCCGACGGAAATTCGTCGCCAGGGCAGACCTCGTTGCTCTCGGAGCTGCCGGACCGCATGTCGACCTCGGCGAGTTCAGGGCCGACCTCGATCGCATCGTCGATCAGACCCTGTAGATGTCGGTCGGCCTGCTCGACACGTCCGTGGTCATCGATTGGGATGACCACGCCGTCGCTACGACGCTCCCCGACGAGGCCGCGATCTGCGCTATCACCCTTGCCGAACTGACCGCCGGGCCGCATCTCGCCTCGTCCGGTGACCGACGGGCTCGTCGGCAAGCTCGCCTGCAACAAGTCGAGGCGACTTTCGACGCCATCGCCTTCGATGCCGCCGCTGCCCGCAGCTACGGTCAGGTCGTCACCGCGGTCTTGGCGATCGATCGTTCCCATCGTCGCCGCATTGCCGACCTGCTCATCGCCGCCACCGCGCATGCCAACGGGCTGAAGCTCTACACGCGAAACCCGGATGACTTCGACGGCCTCGAGAGACTGATCGAAATCATCGGCGTGTGAGAGCCCGGGACCGGTCAGTCCGACCGCGCTCGTGCCGAGCGGCTCAGCGACCTACGGTGGCGAAATGCCGGCCGAACTACGGCATCGATGGGGAATCGCGAGGTGGCCTTCGTCGATCTCGGTGATGCGGGGCCGGCTCTGCCGGCCCGACAAGCTCGGGGTGCACGCGGTGGCGTTGGGAGGAGACCAGGGGGGGCCTGCCCCCCCTCCTGCTAAACAACACTGAGGCGCGGCGGAAGCGCCGCGACCCGCGAGGTGAAACACAGTCCACTGCGATTGGACATTCGCAGAGGGCCGGGTAGATTCTGTAGGGAAGAAGAAAGGAAGACAATGCCTCGCTATGTACGGCTCACCGAGCCACTGGTCCGTGAATCTGGAGAGCTCCGGGCGGCATCGTGGGACGAGGCCCTCGACGTGGCAGCGGCGGGGCTTGAGGCGGCGCGTTCTGCGAAGGCGCCCTTCGGCATGTTCAGCTGCTCGAAGGCGACGAACGAGATCAACTTTCTTGCGCAGAAGTTCGCCCGTTCGGTCATGGGCTCGAACAACATCGACAGCTGCAACCGCACCTGACACGCACCTAGCGTCGTCGGTCTGGCGACAATGTTCGGTGCCGGTGGAGGCACCAGCTCCTACCGGGAGATAGAGGACACCGACCTCA
>JBOGHY010000040.1:0-5266 GCA_050742375.1 Acidimicrobiales bacterium
GCGTGGAACTTGCCGTCGTAGCAGGTGACGCGGACGTCGACGACGGGGAACCCGTGCACCCCGCCGGTCGACATCGCCTCCTGGACCCCCTTTTCGACCGCCGGTATGAACTGGCGGGGGATGGCCCCGCCGACGATCTGATCGACGAACTCGAAGCCCGAGCCGCGCTCGAGCGGCTCGAGCCTCAGGCTGGCGACGCCGAACTGGCCGTGGCCGCCCGTCTGCTTCTTGTACTTTCCCTCCGCCTCGGCCGACTGCGAGATCGTCTCGCGGTAGGGCACGCGGACCGCTTCGGTGTCGACCTCGACGCCGAACTTGCGCTGCAGCTTCTCGGTCACGATCTGCAGGTGGGTGTCGCCCATCCCCGACAGCACAGTCTGGTGGGTCTCGTCGTCGCGGCGGACGCCGAGGGCCGTGTCCTCCTCCTGGAGGCGATGCAGCGCCGTCATGAGCTTGTCCTCGTCGCCCTTTGCTCTCGGCTGCACGGCGATCGACAGGAGCGGCCTTGGAGCGGGCCGGTTCTCGATCACGACCGGGCTCGACTTCGGGGCGAGGGTGTCGCCGGTGCGGGCGTCGGCCAGCTTCGGCACGGCGATGATGTCGCCCGCCTGCGCCTCTGCCACGGGATGGCCCTCCTTGCCCCGCAGCAGCTGCAGCGCGTGCAGGCGCTCGTCGGCACGGGTGCGGGAATTCACGAGCACGGCGTCGGGTCGCAGGTTCCCCGAGAGCACGTGCAGAAGGGAGATCTTTCCGACATAGGGGTCGGCGATCGTCTTGAAGACGCGGGCCAAGGGCTGTCCCGACGGATCCACCTTCACCTCGGTCGTCTCACCGCCGGCTCGCACCTTGGTGGGCGGCCGCTCGAGCGGGCTCGGGCCTATCTCGCAGATGAGCTCGGCGAGCCGGTCGACGGCGACGAGGCGCGTGGCCGACCCGCAAACCACCGGGAAGACGCTTGCGGATGCCACCCCGTGGGCGAGGGTCGCCTCGAGCTCCTTCGTCGATAGGCTCTCCCCGTCGAGGTAGCGCTCCATCAGGGCGTCGTCGGCGACGACGATGCCCTCGACGAGGGTCTCACGCACACGGTGCTCCTGCTCGGACATCTCCTCTGGGATCTCGCCGGTCGAGGACTTGCCGTCCTCGTAGGTGATAGCGGTGTCGGTGAGAAGGTCGGCGACTCCCCTGAGCTCCGACTCCGCACCGATCGGGAGCTCCAATGGGGCGATCCCGGCGCCGAAGAGCTCCCTCAGCTGGGCGAGCGTCCGCTCGAAGTCGGCCCGCTCACGATCGAGCTTGTTGACGAAGACGAGCCGCGGGAGGCCGAGCTCCTCGGCGAGGCGCCAGGCGGCCACCGTCTGGACCTCCACACCCTCGACGCCAGAGACGACGACGACGGCGAGATCGGCTACCGAAAGGCCCGCTTCCATCTCGGCGACGAAGTCGGCGTACCCCGGGGTGTCGATGACGTTGATCCTCGACTCCCCCCAGGGGACCGGGATCATCGACAGCGAGACCGAGATGTGCCGCTTGACCTCCTCCGGCTCGAAGTCGGACACGGTGGTGCCGTCCTCGGTCCGTCCCGCCCGCTTGAGGACGCCCGCCGCGACGAGGAGCGCTTCGGCGAGCGCCGACTTGCCGGCACCACCGTGGCCTACCAGGGCTACGTTCCGGATCTTGGCGGAGGGGACGTTCGGCACTCTGTGTACCTCCTGGGCAGCCGGGCGTTGGCACAATCGGTGTGTGGGGGTCGAGCCTACCGGCGCCCTGGGTGGCGGGCTAAGGGCGCTGGCCCGGGGCGCCTGCTGGTAGCCTGAGGGGGACATCATTGTCGCGAGGAGCCACATGATCGACGGCCGGAGAGGCCGCACCGGACAAGCCGAGGACGCTTCGCCCTCCACGCCACCGCCGCCCGAGGGCGCTACGGGGGCCACCGGGGAGCAGCGCTCACGCCTGCGGCGCTTCGCCGCCTGGCTGGCGGGTCTCGGCGTCACAGCCGACCACGTCACCGTCGCCGGCCTGCTGCTGGCCGCCGTCACCGGCGTCGCCATCGCCCTCGGGCACATGTGGACCGGGATCGTGCTCGTGAGCATCGGCGGCCTCATGGACACCTTGGACGGGGCGGTGGCCAAGGAGGCGGGTTCGTCGTCGAAGAGAGGGGCTTTCTTCGATTCGGTGTCCGACAGGGTGGCCGACGCTCTCATCTTCGGCGGCGTCGCCTGGTTCCTGGCGGCCGGCAAGGACCCGAAGCTGGCCCTCCTGCCCCTCGGGATCCTCGCCGTCTCGAACGTCATCTCCTACGAGCGGGCCAAGGCCGAGTCGCTCGGCTACGACGCCAAGGGCGGGATGATGGAGCGTGCGGAGCGGCTGATCCTGCTCTGCGCCGGCTTCGTCTGGCCCATCCTCCTCGTGCCGGTGCTCTGTGTCTTGTTGTTCCTCTGCGTGGTCACCGCCGTCCAGCGATTCGTGAAGGTCTGGCGCCAGGCGACGGCTTCCGACGACGCCCCTGCGACGGCACGGAGCGCCGCCCTCGGGCGCGGTACCGCCACGGGTCCGCTGCGGTCAGGAACGTGGCGCACCGGACGAGTCGAGTCACGCTGGAGGGAGTTTCGCGAGGCGAGGGCGGCGGCGAACCGCCGCCCCGGCCTCTCGCGGGCGAGCCGCTCGCGTGCCCGTCGCCGTCCCGAGCCGCTCTCCACGCGGCTGCGCCGGGTGCTCGAGAGCGAGCGCGCCGGAGCTCGTACGGAGCGTGCCGGCTCGCGGGCCGGGCGCCCACGGCTGCGCCGGCCGCGTGACGGCGAAGGCGCCACCGCTGCCCTCCGCCGGCGGCTCGGCACCGGCCGCTGAGGGCACCGCCGGGCGTGAGCCGGGTCACCCGCTCGCCGCGCCCGGCCGCGGCCGATCCCGCAAGCGCGCCGCTCCCAGGCACCGGGCGGGGCGCCTACCTCACCTACCGTCTCCTCGGCGGCGGCCTCCAGGTGCTGCCGAGGCCTGCCGCCGCGGGCCTCGCCACCATCGCCGGGCTGTTGATGACCGAGCTGTCGCCGGCCAAGCGGGGCGTGGTGAAAGAGAACCTCCGCCGGGTCCTCGGTCCGAGCGCCACCGAGGCCGAGCTCGACCGGGCAACCCGCGAGGCCTTCGACTCGTACGCTCACTACTGGGTCGAGGGCGCCCGGCTGGCCACCATCACGCCAGCCGAGGTGATGCGGCGCTTCGTCGCTGACGGGATGGACCACGTCGAGGAAGCGCTCGGGGCGGGGACCGGTGCCGTCATGGTGCTGCCGCACTTAGGCTCGTGGGAGATCGGCGGCTACTACCTCACCTTGATGGGGACCCCGATGACGACGGTGGCCGAGCCGATCGACCCGCCCGAGCTCTTCGAGTGGTTCTGCTCCCAGCGCGAGCAGTTCGGCCTCAGGATCCTGCCGCTCTCTCCCGAGAGTCCCGCCCAGCTCATACGCGCCCTTCGCGAGTCCAAGCTGGTCGGCCTGATCGCCGATCGCGACATCCAGGGCAACGGCGTCGAGGTCGAGTTCTTCGGCGAGACGGCGACGCTCCCGGCCGGCCCAGCCGTCCTGTCGCTGCGCACCGGGGCGCCTCTGCTGCCGACGGGGGTCTTCCAGGAGCCGGCCGGGATGTACCGCGGGATCATCCGGGCCCCGATCGCCTTCGAGCGCGCGGGCAGGTTCCGCCACGACGTGGTGGCGCTCACCCAGCTGATCGCCCAGGAGCTGGAGACCCTCATCAAGAGGGCCCCGACCCAATGGCACATGTTCCAGCCGGTCTGGCCTGAGGGGCGTGCCGCGGCCGACGCCGGTGCCGCCGGGGTCTCTGGCGGGCCAGGAGCGCCCAGCTGAGCGCCTCCCACCTTGCCGTCGGGCTCGTGTGCCCCTACGACCTCGGGGTCCCTGGCGGCGTCCAGACCCAGGTGACCGGCCTCGCCGAGGAACTGTCGCTGCTGGGCCACGCGGTGGTGGTGATCGCCCCCGGCGCGCCCGGACCGCCGGCCGGGCGGCCCGGACCGGTGCGCTACGAGCGCGCCGGAAAGAGCATCGGGATCCCCGTCAACGGATCGCGCGCGCCCGTCTGCCTCGACCCACGAAGCGTGCCGGCGACTCTGCGGGCGCTCCGGCGACGCCAACTCGATGTCGTCCACGTACACGAGCCGATGGCACCCCTCGTCGGACTGGCGGCGGCCGCCCTCGGGCCCCGACCCGTCGTGGCGACGTTCCACCGGTCGGGGAGCGATGCCGCCTACCTCGCCGAGGGGCGGGCGCTGCGGCCTGTCGCCCGGCGCCTGGCGGCGGCGTTCGCCGTCTCGGAGGCGGCCCGGGAGACCGCCGGCGACGTGCTCGGGCTGCGCGACCTCCCGATCGTCCCGAACGGGGTGCGGCTCTCGGCGGGCGGGCGGCGGACCTCGGGGGCGCCGGTCCCCGGCAGCCCCGGCCGGATCTCGGGCGCGCCGGTTCCCGGCCCCCGCCGGATCGCGTTCGTGGGACGTCACGAGGAACGGAAGGGGCTTTCGGTGCTGATCGACGCCATGGCCGGTCTCGGCGGGGACGTCGCGCTCGACGTAGTCGGCGACGGCCCCCGAACTGCGGCTTTGAGGGAGCGAACGTCGGGCGACAACCGCATCTGCTGGCTCGGGCGTCTCGACGACACCTCGAAGGCCGCCGTTGTCGCCGGCTCGGATCTCTTCGTCGCACCCTCGCTTCGGGGAGAGTCCTTCGGGGTCGTGCTCCTCGAGGCCATGGCAGAGGGCACACCCGTCGTAGCCTCGGATCTGCCCGGCCACCGAGCGGCCGCCGGCGGAGCCGCAGTGTTCGTGCCGGCAGGCGACGCCTCCGCGCTGGCGGGCGCAATATCGTCGCTCCTCGGGGACGAGGAGGCCCGCGCCAGCCTCTCGGCGGCGGGCCGGGCTCGAGCCGAGGAATGCTCCATGGCCGCCGTGGCGAGGTCATACGTCGAGCTCTACTGCTCCGTCGCCGGGCAGCCGTAGACTCCCGCCGTGCCCGGGACCCAAAGGACGCGCCCCCGCCGCGACCGGCGCGCCCTCGACCACGCCGAGCGGATCCGGCGCGCCCAGCTGGCAGAGGAGGCCGCCGCCGAGACGGCAAGGGCGGTGCTCGCCCGGGCGAGCGCACGGCGGGACGCCGCCTGGCGGGCCGCCGCCGAGCACAACCGACGGCGAGCCTTCGTCGTGCTGCTCGTCCCCCTCGTGCCCGGTGCCATCCTCGTCGTTCTCGGCACAGTCGTGACCGCCCTGTTC
>JBOGHY010000041.1:0-4310 GCA_050742375.1 Acidimicrobiales bacterium
TGACCGAAGCCGCCCAGCTCGAAGCCGTCCAGCTGCTCGACTCCGCCAAGGCCGAGTGTCGCCGGATGGTCCGCGAGGCCCGCGAGGTCCGCTCCAGCATCCTGCGGGACCTCGCCGAGCGCCGACGTGCGCTCTACGTGCAGCTCGAGCAGCTCCGCTCCGGCAGGGACTCGCTCGTCGAAATGGTGGGTGAGGTAGGTGAAGCCGTCGACGATCTCCGCCAGCGCCTCGCCGGTGCCGAGCACGAGGCCCGGCTGGCGGCGGCCGATGCGGGTGAGCGGGCCGCTCGCCTCGACGACCTCGCCGAGGCGACGATGACGCGGGCGAGCGGGGCCACCGGCGAGCTCGATCTCGCGCTGACAAGCGACGAGGCGATGACCCTCGAGGCTTCCGCGGAGGAGGAGGCCGAGGTGCGGGCGCGCGAGACCGAGGCCTCGCACCGCAGCGTCGACGAGCTGTTCGCCCGCATCCGGGCCGCCCGTGCGATGGACGAAGCAGCCGCTACGGGCGGGCGTGCCACCGGTGAGGAGCGTGCCGCCGGTGAGGAGCCAGTGGCGAAGGACGTGCCGCAGGGAAGCGGAGCCGAGGGAGCAAGCGCCTCGACGGGTGACACCGGAGCCGAGGAACACCTTGAGCCTCCGGTCGCGGGTGACGAGGGGCCCGCAGAGATCGTCGTCCAAGGCGAGATGCCGCAGCCGGCGACCGAAGAGAGCGCCGCCGGGGAGACGGAGCCGGAGACCGAAGAGAGCGCCGCCGGGGAGACGGAGCATGAGGGAGCCTCCGCTGAGGAGGAAGACGCCGACGCGCCCGAAGGCTCCGCCGAAGGCTCCACCGAAGGCTCGGCTGAAGGCTCCGACAAGGCGCTGCTGGCGCGGCGCACCGAGCTGCTCTCGCCCGTCACCGTCAAGCTCGCGCGCGCCCTCAAGCGCGCCCTGCAGGACGACCAGAACGAGCTCTTGACGGCGCTGCGCAATGTCTCGGGCCGTCCAGATCTCTCACGGTTGTTGCCCGAGGACGACCAGCAGTCCCGTTACGCCGTGGCGACCACCGAGGCCCTGGCCGAAGCGTGGCTTCTTGGGTCGGGGTGGCTGAGAGGAGGGCTGCACGACGCGGCGAACGATGCTCAGGGCCCGGCGGAGCTCGAGTCCGCGGCAGCCAGCACGCTCGCCTCGAGCCTCGCCGGCCAGCTGTCGGAGTCGCTCCGCCACCGAGTCGACGAGACTCTTGGCGCCGTCGACGACAGCGGGGACGGCAGCGCTGCCGACGCCGCCGGCGCCGCCTACCGCGAGTGGAAGGGCCGTCGAGTCGAGGCGCTCGCCGAGGATTTCGCCACCCGCGCCTTCGGGTGGGGGGCGGTCGCCGGGGCTGGCGGGGTCACCGTGCGCTGGATCGCGGACGACGGGGGAACGCCCTGCTCTGACTGCGACGACAACGTCCTCGCCGGCGAACAGCCGGCGGGAGAGCCCTTCCCGACGGGCCAAGTGCACCCGCCGGTGCACCCTGGATGCCGATGCCTCATAGTCCTCGCCGGCCCCTGAGGGTGCGCGGCGGCTCGGTTCTCCTGCGATGAGGGTCCCGTCCGAGCCGGCACCGCCCGTCGTCCATACGATGAGGCGCTACCAGATCGGCATCCTCGTGGCGATCATCGTCATCGTCCTGGCGATCATCGCCCTGCAGGCGGTGGCGAATCTCTTCACGAACTACGTCTGGTACCGCTCGGTCGGCCTCACGAGCGTATGGCGGGCGATGGTAGGCACCAAGCTCGAGCTCGGCGGCGTCTTCTCGGGCGCCATGTTCCTAGCCACCTGGGTCAGCCTCGTCGTGGTGGACCGAATTGCCCCGAGAGCACTGTTCATGTCGCCCGAGCTGGAGCTCGTGCGCCGCTACCAGTCCTCGATCGGGCGTCACCGCCTGGCGGTCCGCCTCGTCGTCTCGCTTCTTGTCGGTCTCGCCGTCGGAGCCGGCACGACCGGGCAGTGGCAGCACTGGCTGCTCTTTCTCCACGGCGGCACCTTCGGCTTCCGCGACGCCCAGTTCCATCGCGACGTCGGCTACTACGTGTTCAAGCTTCCGTTCATCTCCTTCCTGGTCGACTGGCTGACGCTGGCGCTCGTGGTGCTCGGGGTCGTCTCGGCCGTTGACCACTACTTGAACGGCGGACTGCGATTCTCCGGACCATCGCCCCGCGTCGACCCGCGGACGACGGCGCATCTCTCGGCAATCCTCGCCGCGCTCGCCCTCGTGCGGGGCCTTGCCTACTTCTACGTCGACCGCTATGGGCTCGATCTGTCCAACAACGGCATAGTCACCGGGGCGGGCTACACAGACGTGCACGTGCGCCTGCCCGGACTCGAGCTGCTCGCGATCGTGTCGTTCTCCGCCTTCGTGCTGCTCGTCTACAACATCTACTACCGCAGCTGGCTGCTCCCTGCGGTGGGCGTTGGGCTGTGGGCCTTCCTTGCGATCGTCGCCGGGCTGATCTTCCCCGAGGCCGTCCAGCTCCTACAGGTGAACCCGACCCAGAGCACGGCCGAGCTCCCCTACGTCGAACGCAACATCGCTGCGACGCGCTTCGCCATGGGGTTGAACACTGTGCGGACCCAGAGCTTCAAGGCGACTTCGGATCTCTCGGCGGCGCTGCTCAGCGCGCCGAACAACGCCCCGACGCTCGAGTCGGTGAGCTACTGGGACCCGGTCGTCGCCGGCGACACGTTCCAGAAGAACCAGGCCAACCGTGGCTTCTACGACATCGCCGGCGTCTCGGCGGAGCGCTACGTCCTCGGGACCGGCACGCACGCGGTCCCGACGCCGGTCGTGATCGGCGTCCGGCAGGTCCGGCCCAACCAGCTCCCGAACCCGACGTGGGTGAACGTGCACCTGCAGTACACCCACGGCTTCGGTTATGTAATCAGCCCGGCGAACACCTACGACAAGAGCGGCAACCCGATCTACTACGCCTCGGACCTGCCTCCGCGCTACTCGCACGGCGCCCCGCGGGTGCAGGGCAAGTACCGCGACGTGTACTTCGGCGTCGGCATGTCCGGCTACTCGGTCGTCGACACAAAGCAGCCCGAGGTCGACTACCCGACCGGCCCCGGACAGACGAAGACCTCCAGCTACGAGGGATCTGGTGGCATCAAGGTGGGCGGGTTCTGGACGCGGGCGGCGTTCGCGTTGCGATTCCACGACTTCAACCTGCTGGCCTCGAAGCTCATCACGCCGAAGTCGCGCATCATGATGATCCAGGATGTCCGGCAGCGGGTGCAGCGAGCGGCGCCCTTCCTTCGGGTCGATTCCCACCCTTACCCGGTGGTGGCCGATGGGCAGATCTGGTGGATCGTGGACTGCTACACGACGAGCGACTACTACCCCTACGGTCAGACCGCTGACAATTCCGCTCTCGGTCCGTCTTCGGGCCTGGGCGGGAGCTTCAACTACGTGCGCGACTCGGTGAAGGCGGTAGTGAACGCCTACAGCGGTGCGGTGAGCTTCTATGCCGTCGACGGCCACGACCCGGTGCTGCGGACCTGGGAGCGCACCTTCCCCAGGATGTTCCAGCCCATCGGCCACATGCTTCCGGCGCTCCGCAAGCACCTGCGCTATCCCCAGGACCTGCTCACGGTTCAGGCGGCCATGTACGGCCGCTACCACGTCGCACCCTCGGACGGCGCTTCGTTCTACGCAAACTCGGACGCCTGGTCGCTCGCAAGCAACTACCTCGGCCAGGGTGCCTCGCCGGTCCTGCCGATCTACGAGATGCTGCGCCTGCCCGGCCAGAGTGCCTCGTCGCTCGGCTTCGTCGGCGTCGAGCCGCTCGTGCCGTACGCGAGGAACGGCGGTACCCAGACTCTGTCCGCTTTCATGGTGGCCTCGTCCTCGGGATCGGGCTACGGGCACCTAACCACCTACGAGATTCCCCGCGAGGGCAAGCAGGTGCAAGGACCCGCCCTCGTTCTCAACCAGATCCAGGGGAGCCAGACGGTCTCGCGGACGATCACGCAGCTCGACCAGCACGGCTCCCGGGTCGTGCTGGGCCCGACGGTCATGATCCCGATCGACTCGTCGCTGCTCTACGTCCGCACGCTCTACCTGCGCTCGGTCTCCTTCCCGGCGCCGCTCGTACAGGACGTCATCGTCGATTACGACGGAAGGGTCGCCATGGCACCCACCCTCCTCGGGCGCCACGGTGCACTCTCGATGCTGTTCGGTCAAGCCGTGAGCGCTATCGGGTCGGGCGGCCAGGGGAGCATCTCCCCGCTCGTGCGTCAGCTGCTGCACGATGCCGTCGTCGAGTACGGCGACGCCCAGAC
>JBOGHY010000042.1:0-8796 GCA_050742375.1 Acidimicrobiales bacterium
TTGTCGCTCCAGTGTGGAGATCCGGGCATCGCCGTCGTCAAAGGCACGCAACGGCTCCAGTCGGGCGATTGGCCTGCCGCGGTCGACGATCAGGACCGACTCGCCCGCGCGGACCCGATCGAGGAGCGCGCTGAGCGAGCTCTTGGCTTCTGACACAGAGGCTATCTTTATATGACTATAATAGTCATATTCGGCGGGCTCGGAACGCGGGCGGCGGCGTCTCTCAGATATCGACGGGATCCACCTCGACCCGCACGCCCATTCCCGACCAGCCGGCCGGCTCACTCGCTGCGACCGCCGCCAGGGCGTCGCAAAGATCCTCCGGGCGAGGAGCCCGGAGGACGAACCGGTTCTCGCCGGAGGAAAGGAGCTCGAGGGGGCGGGCCGCTTTGTTTGCACCGGCGCCACTTAGGTGCTGAGCGACGAGATCGGCCCCCTGCCCCTCGACGGTCGCGAGCGCCACCTCGGGAGGAAGGCCCAGCAGCGCCCGTCGGGCCGACTCGGCGACGGCGGTGATCCCTGGGTCGCCACGCTGCGCCGCCCGAACCACCTCATGGTCGGGAAGGCTCGTTCGCAGGACCACGACGGGCTGACCCGGCCGGTCCCCGGTGAGGCGCACGGCTCGGGCGACGAGCACGAGCGCCTGCTCGGGGGCGCGCAGGCGCGGGGCCAGCAACTCGTGGTCGAAGTCGAGGAAGACCACCATCGAGGCTCGTGGCACCCGGTGCAGCACGGCCTCGGTGCCGACGATGACGCGGGCCTCGGTGCCGACGGCGGCGGACCCCTCGGGCGCGGCATCGGCTCCACTGGCGCTGGGACCGCCGGCGCGCCCGGCGACCTCGTCGACGGGCTCGCCGAGAAGGGACTCGAGCTGCTCGCGGGCGCGTGAGACGCCCGCTCGCAGGATGGACAGCCGGGCGGAGCCGCAGTCGAGGCACAGCGCTGGGCGGGTGGTGTCGCAGCGGAGGCAGCTGAGCACGCCAAGCGCTCCCCGCGGCGCCCTGGCCGGCTGCACGAGCGCGGCTCCGCAGCGCTCACAGCGCTGGACGTTGCCGCAGATGCCGCATGAAAGGAGCCGGGCGCGGCCCGACCGGTTGAGCACGACGACGA
Source organism: Acidimicrobiales bacterium (assembly GCA_050742375.1). Lineage (GTDB taxonomy): Bacteria > Actinomycetota > Acidimicrobiia > Acidimicrobiales > Bog-793 > JAKATT01. The sequence goes on from JBOGHY010000042.1 coordinate 1,111, forward strand.
CGCGCTCGGCCGGATGGCGATCGAGCGAGCCCCTCACGAGGTCCACGAGCCTGGAGGGGTACCCGCGCTCTGCCGGGTCCTCCCGGCGGGCGTCGAGAACCGCCACGGTGGCCCATCCGCGGCGCTCGATCGAGCGTTCCGGCACCACGAGAGTGCGGCCATGCAGCAGCTCGACGCCCGGGCAGGGCGAGACGAAGAGGCAGGGCACCTTCGCCCGCCGCGCCCGCTCGCCGGCGAGCACGGCGGCGTCGAGGTACGGCGCCCTCTCACTGCGGTAGGCCTCCGAATGAGCGTCGAGCACGACCACCCCCGAAAGCCCCTCCGGTTGCAGCACCGCGTTGCGGGTGCCGACCACCACCCTGCCGCCGACAAGGGCCTCGGCCCATCCGTCGGGCATCGTGGCGACGGGGAAGCCGCCGCGCCGCAGGCGGCTCGAGAGAACGGTGCAGTCCCTGTCGGACTCGCAGAGCACGAGCGGGGACCTGCCCGCCGAGGTCTCGAGGTGCTCCAGGGCGGCCAACACGATCTCGAGGCGGCCCGCTGCGGGCGGCCAACGCAGGATCGCCTCGCCTGCTCGAAGAGCCTTTGCGACCAGGTCGGATAGCTCCCCTTTTGGCACCTCGCGGCGGACGGCGAGCTTGGTCCCGCCGGACGGGAGCTGCTTCACGATCCGAGGGGGCGAGGCCGCCGCCAGAAAGGGTCTCATCGGCCCCGCAAAGCGCCACCGCGCCCACTCGCACAGCCCCACGACCTCGCCGGGAGGCCCGAGCGAGACGAGCTCTGCGATCGGCTGGAGCTCCACGCCGGCGGGGCCGGGTGTCCCGAGGGCCATGACCCAGCCGCGCACCCTCCGGTTGTGCAGCACCACCCGGACGACCGAGCCGACACGCACGGCGCCGGCGAGCCGAGGCGGGACGACGTAATGGAAGCGACGGTCGATGCCGGCCACGTCGGGGAGCACCTCGGCGGTAAGGGCCCCCAGGGCCGAGGGTGCGCTCAGAGCCCGAGGGCGCTTTGCAGGTCGGCGACCCTCGGCGTCGCCTCCCAGGGAAAGCCCACCTCCGAGCGGCCGAAGTGGCCGTAAGAGGCAGTCTTTTTGTAGAGCGGCCGCCGCAGATCGAGGTCGCGGATTATGGCGGCCGGGCGGAGGTCGAAGAGCTCGGCCACGGCCGCCGAGATCTTGGCGGGATCGACCGACTCCGTGCCGAAGGTCTCCACGAGCACCGAGATCGGGTGGGCCACGCCGATGGCGTAAGCGACCTGTATCTCGCAACGACGGGCGGCCCCAGAGGCCACCACGTGCTTCGCCGCCCACCGGGCGCCGTAGGCACCCGAGCGGTCTACCTTCGAGGGGTCCTTGCCCGAGAAGGCGCCGCCGCCGTGGCGGGCCGCACCGCCGTAGGTGTCGACGATGATCTTTCGCCCCGTTAGCCCGGTGTCCGCCCTCGGTCCTCCGAGCTCGAACCGGCCGGTCGGGTTGGCGAGAAGGCGGTAGGAGCCTGTGTCGAGACCCGGCATCCCGGCGAGCAGCGGGGAGATCACGAGCTCGCGAAGATCCTCGGGCAGCTGGGACTCGATGTCGGCTCCCTTTGTGTGCTGGGTCGAGACGACCACGGTGTCGAGCCGGCACGGGCGGTCGCCCTCGTAGGCGACGGTTACCTGGGTCTTGCCGTCCGGGCCGAGGTAATTGACGAGACCCTCCTTGCGGACCGCTGCCAGCCCTGCTGCGAGGCGGTGGGCGAGCCAGATGGGCGCAGGCATGAGGTCGGGCGTCTCATCGCAGGCGTAGCCGAACATCATCCCCTGGTCGCCGGCGCCCTGGGCGTTCAAGGCGTCCTCGCCGGCGGTCCCCTCGCGGGTCTCGAGCGCGTGCGACACCCCGAGGTCGATGTCGGGCGACTGCTCGTCGATGGACACGACGACGCCACAGGTATTGCCGTCGAAGCAGCGCTCCTCGCGGTCGTAGCCGATCTCGCACACCGTCTCGCGGACGATGCGTGCGACGTCCACGTAGGCCTCGGTCGTGATCTCGCCGGCGACGACTACGAGGCCCGTCGTGAGCAGCGTCTCACAGGCAACCCGCGAGCTCGGGTCCTCCGCCAGGAGGGCGTCGAGGACGGCATCGGAGATCTGGTCCGCCATCTTGTCGGGGTGACCCTCGGTCACCGATTCCGAGGTGAAGTGGTAGCTAGCGCTCAAGTGGGCTCCTTTGTTGCCGGCCTGGTGTTCCGCTCTTCGAGGACCCTTGCCGCGGCGTCGAGCACGGCCCCGGCGATCTCCCGCTTCAGCCCGCTGTGGTGCGCCACGAGCCCCGACGCCGAGACGATCGTGACCGTATTGGTGTCGTGGGAGAACCCTGCCCCTTTTGCGCCGACGTCGTTGGCGACAACCAGGTCGACCCCCTTTGAGGAGATCTTGGCGCTCGCCCGCTCGAGGAGGTCACCGGTCTCGGCGGCGAAGCCGACGAGCACAGCGGTCACCTGACAGCTGCCATCGACCGCGGCGGGCTCCTGCCGGCGCCTCCCGAGCTCGGCGAGGATGTCGAGGGTGGGCTCGAGGGCGACGTCTGGGATGCCGTCGGACTTGTGCAGCTTCGACGTAGCGACCTCCTTCGGCCGGAAGTCTGCGACGGCGGCGGCCATGACCACGACGTCGGCCCGTGCCGCCCGGGCCAATACCGCTTCGGCCATCTCAGCCGAGGTCTCGACCTGCACTACCTCGATGCCAGCGGACACCTGCAGCTCGGACGCCGTCACAAGGCTGACAGCGGCGCCACGCTCGGCAGCCACCTCGGCCAGGGCGTGACCCTGCTTTCCCGACGAGCGGTTCCCGATGTAGCGCACGGGATCGATCGGCTCTCTCGTGCCACCTGCGGTGACGAGCACGCGGCGACCGGCGAGGTCGTCCCTGCGGGTGCCGGCGGCGACGCGTGCGCCCGCCAGCACGGCCGAGGCTGCGGCCACGATCTCTGCCGGCTCGGGGAGCCGTCCGGATCCGGCGTCGCCTCCGGCGAGGCGTCCCGAGACGGGCTCGAGCACGTGCACTCCGCGGCGCACGAGCGTGGCGACGTTCTCACGGGTCGAGGAGTGCTCCCACATCTCGGTGTGCATCGCCGGGCAGACGAGCACCGGCGCGGACGTGGAGACAAGCGTCGCCACGAGCAGATCTGAGGGGATGCCCGCCGCGTAGGCACCGATGAGGCGGGCGGTCGCGGGAGCGACGACGACGAGGTCGGCAGCGCGTCCGAGCCTGGTGTGGACGATCGGCGCCTCCTCGCCGAGGACGCGGCGGTGGGCGCTCTCGCGCCCCCGGCGCGCTCTGTCTCGGTTGTCGAAGAGCGACGTGAGTGCCGGTTCGGATGCAAGAGCAGAGAAGGTGGCCGCACCGACGAAGCGAAGAGCCCCTCTCGTGAGCACCGGAACCACGTACGCGCCGGCGTCGACGAGGCGGCGGCACACCTCGACGGACTTGTAGGCGGCGATGCCGCCGCTCACGCCGAGCACGATCCTGGCGCCCGAGAGCGGGGTTTGCGCCGGCAGGGCCTGCGGCGGCAAAGCGTCCTTCCCCCGTGGCGATGCGCCCTCTCCCGGCGGGTCAGCCGGCCTGGTCGTCACCGCCGCTCTCCGCGGCGGCCACGGCGGCCGCGCCGTCCCCGTCGGCTGCGCCGTCCTCGTCGGCGTTCTCCTCGCCCTCGACGGGGAAGACCGCCTGGACCTTGCCGGCTGCGATCTCCTCGAGGGCGATGGACAAGGGCTTACGGGCGATCGAGGCCACCTGCGGCGGCACTATGGCCCCGAGCCCCTCGCCGAGCTGGCTGAAGTAGGAATTGACCTGGCGTCCGCGCTTGGCGGCGAGGGTGACGAGGGTGAATTTCGAGTCCACCTTGTCGAGGAGGCCCTCGATTGCGGGGTCGATCATCGTGCTGCGTGGGTCAGCCATCGGGCTCCTTAGGACAACTGGGTCTCACTGTTCCGCCTCGGGACCGGGACGAGACGCCCCTCGAAAGGGCACGGACGGGTACCACCCCGATCGTCAGGGGCGCGGCCCACCGGCGACCTCGTTCCGGGCTGTTGAGATGATAGCGCCGAGCGAGGTGACGGTCGTCTCGAGATCGTCGTTCACGATCTCGACGGCTCCGATCGACCTCGCCTCGCTCACCTCCTGCGCCCCGAGCCTCACGCGGTGCTCGATCTGGGCCTCGGGGTCCCCACGCCCGCGAAGCCGTTCCACTTGGGCCTCGAGCGATGGTGCGCTGAGCAGCACCACGACCGCCTCCGGGTACTTCGCCAGCACCTGGCGGGCTCCCTGGACGTCGATCTCGAGCACGACGTCGGAGCCTGGCGGCGGATGCGGCTCGGGCGTGCCGTAGAGCTCACCCAGGATCTCCGCCCACTCGAGGAAGCGGCCCTCGTCCCGGAACGCCTCGAACTGCGGGCGGCTGACGAACTCGTACGCCCCCGCCGGCTCCCGGGCACGCCTTTGGCGCGTCGTCCAGGAGCGGCTCAGCCAGAGGCGTCCGTCGGCCTCGACAAGGCGCCGGATGACGGTGCCCTTGCCGACCCCGCCGGGGCCGACGACGACGAGGACGAAAGGGGTGCGGCTCGCCAGATCGGGTGGTGGCTGCTCAGGAGCGCTCGGCCGCCTCAAGCAACGCCTCGCGTTGCTTGGCGCCGAGGCCCTGCAGGCGGCGGCCCTCGCTGATGCCGACCTGCTCCATCAGGCGGTGGGCCTTCACCTTGCCTGTTCCAGGGAGTGCCTCGAGGGCGGCCAGCACTTTCATCTTGCCAACCGTGTCGTCTGATTCCGATCTCGAAAGCAGTTCCCGCAAGCTCAGCCGGCCGCTTTTCAGGTGGTCCTTCAGCTCGGCTCGCTCACGGCGCACCGCCGCAGCCTTTTGGAGAGCCGCTTGTCGCTGTTCTGGCGTGAGACTCGGAGGTTGGGGCATGGGCCGCTACGATAGCGCGGCGCGCTCGGGCTGACCAGGAACGATCGCTTGCGCGTCGGTTCGATCCCGATCTGTGTCGCCGGAGCGGCCGATCACAAAGGAGTGGCCATCGTGGCGAACGTCGTCTTGGAGGTGGAAGATCTCCGCACCGAGTTCCACCTCCGCTCGGGACCGGTCGGCGCCGTCGACGGCATCTCCTTTTCGGTCGCCGAGGGCGAGTGCCTAGGACTCGTCGGCGAGAGCGGCTGCGGGAAGTCGACGGCCGGGCTTTCGATAATGCGGCTCCTGCCGAACGTCGGACACGTCGTCGGGGGGTCGGTCCGCCTCGCAGGAACCGAGCTAACCGCCCTAAGCGAGAAGGAGATGCAGAAGTACCGCGGCAACGAGGTCGCCATGATCTTCCAGGATCCGATGACCTCCCTGAATCCGACGATGACGATCGGACGCCAGATCTCAGAGCCGGTCCGGGTCCACCGCAACGTCTCCAAGGCCGAGGCCCGCGAGCGCGCCCTGGAGGTGCTCCACCTCGTAGGCATGCCCCGGCCCGCCGAGCGAATGAGCTACTACCCTCACCAGCTCTCGGGGGGCCTGCGTCAACGGGTCATGATTGCCATAGCGCTCGCCTGCGAGCCAAAGATGCTGATCGCAGACGAGCCGACAACCGCCCTCGACGTGACGATCCAGGCCCAGATCCTCAACCTGATCGACCACCTCCGAGAGGTGCTCGGCATGGCGGTCGTGCTCATCACCCACGACATGGGCGTGATCGCCGGACGTACCGACCGCGTCATGGTCATGTACGCCGGCAGGATCGCCGAGGCAGCCGAGACGGGCGTCCTCTTCGACAAGATGCACCACCCCTATTCAGAGGCGCTCCTCGAATCGATCCCGCGCATGGAACAGGACGCCACACAGCAGCTCTACAGCATCTCGGGCCTACCCCCCGACCTCTCCCACCCCCCAAAGGCCTGCCGCTTCGAACCCCGCTGCCGGTATGCCACCGAGATCTGCAGGACCGATGAGCCGGTGCTCGCCGACCCCGACGGGGGCGACCACCCCTTTGCCTGCTTCCACCCGGTGAGCGCTTCGCTCTCCCAGCGCCGGGCGGAGGCCGGCGCCCGCGTCGACGAGGAGGCCCGTGCGAGCGCCAGGGCACGTGCCGCCGAGCGGGTGGCGAACCTCGATGCCGGCGGGGCCGTGCTGCAGGTGCGCCGCCTCGTGAAGGAATTCCCGGTCACCGCCGGCGCGGTCCTGCAGCGCAAGATCGGCAGCGTGAAGGCGGTCTCGGATGTTTCCTTCGCGGTGCGCAAGGGCGAGACGTTCGGCCTCGTCGGCGAGTCGGGCTGCGGCAAGACGACGATCGGGCGCCTCGTGGTCGCGCTCGAGCGCGCGAACGGGGGCGAGATCGTCTTCGAGAACGAGGACGTCACGAAGCTAAGCGGCATGCGCCTTCGGCGAAAGCGCCGCGACATGCAGCTCATGTTCCAGGATCCCTACGCCAGCCTCGACCCCCGCATGCGAGTCGGCTCGATCCTGCGCGAGCCGCTCGTGGTCCAGGGGATCGGCAACCGCGCCGAGCAATGGGAACGGGTCCGCTCGCTGCTCAAGGAGGTCGGGCTCAGCCCGAAGTCGACCGAGCTGTACCCCCACGAGTTCTCGGGCGGTCAGCGACAGCGGATCGGCTTCGCACGTGCGCTCACCCTCAACCCCAAGCTCATCGTCGCCGACGAGCCGGTCTCGGCTCTTGACGTGTCCATCCAGGCTCAGGTCCTCAACATGATGAAAGCCCTGCAGGGGCGCCATGATCTCACTTACATAGTCATCTCCCACGACTTGGCCGTGTTGCGGTACCTGTCGGACACGATCGGGGTGATGTACCTCGGCAAGCTGGTCGAGCTCGGTCCGGCCCAGCTCGTCTACGAGCAGACGGCCCATCCCTACACCCAGGGCCTCATCACGACGATCCCGGTCCCTGATCCCGCCATAGAGCGGGCGAAGCGCAACCAGGGCATCTCGGGCGAGCTTCCCTCTGCCATAGACCCGCCCTCCGGCTGCCGGTTCCGCACCCGCTGTCCCTACGCCCAGGATCTCTGCGCCGAGGAGGAGCCGCCGCTCCGCCCCTTCGGGTTCCGCCACGTGGCCGCCTGCCACTTCCCCCTCCGAGAGGCGACCGCCGGCGCCGACTCGCCGGAGGTGCAGGCGACGACATCGGCCACTCCGGTAGCGGCTTCGATCCCAGCCTGAGCCACCGGGGCCTCAACCTCCAGAGACGTAACGCGTGGAACCGGGCATCACCGGCGAGCGTTGTATAACCAGAGCGTCGGCACATCGCCGGCGGGCGGAAGGAAATCTCGGATGAGACGAGCACAGTTGGCATAGCCGCCGCACCCGGCTCCCGCGTGACGGACTTGGACTGGGAGTCGAGCGTGGGGCCTTGGCACACCTGGTGCGGTTCGCGCGGCTCGGGGATCTCCTTTGGGTCCGTTGCCAAATTTTCACGCGTTGTGCGTCGCCCGGCAGGAGCAGGGAGGCGTGTCCCGAAGATAGCCACACGCGATGTGTACAAGACGGGACGTACATGCCACCGCGGCTACACAATCTGCCGCAGGGAGGCCGGCTGCACGCCCTCGCCGCAGGGCCGCCGGTTGCACGCCCTCGCCGGCGGATTACCGGCGCTGGAGCCGCACCTCGAAGGCGTCGCGCAGGGCGTCGCCGATGAAGTTGAACGCGACCACGACGAG
>JBOGHY010000043.1:0-5705 GCA_050742375.1 Acidimicrobiales bacterium
TTCAACAACTACGCCATCGTCCAGGGTGTCGACCAGGTGGTCCCGGTCGACGTCTACGCGCCGGGATGCCCGCCGAGCCCGCAGACCTTGATCCACGCCATTCTCACGCTGCACGCGAAGATCACGACGGGCGAGATCGCCCGCCGACGCTCAACCGGCGAGGGCGCCGGCATCCGGCTGGTCGAGCGACTGGTCAGGCCCAAGGGAATGAGCGTCGCAGAGCCCTCAGAGGTGCCCGGCTGGGTCCAGCCGCCGGCCGGCTCGGTGCGACTGGGTACGCCCCGGTGACCGAGGAAGAGGTGGGTCCGTCGAGCGAGGCGGCGCAGGTGGAGGCGACGGCACCTGCGAAGGCAGACGCCGCGCAGCCGGACGAGAGCGGAGGTGTAGCTGGCGGCGAAGGTACCCCACCCGGCGCGGCGGACGAGCTCGCCGCCCTGGCCGCCCTCGCCGGCGTCCCCGCCGAGACCTCGGCCGGTACCTTGGTGCTGCACCCGCGTCGCGAGGAGTACGTGAGCGTCGCCGATGAGTTTCGCCGTTCGGGCTTCGAGCTCTGCTCGGATCTGTGCGGAGTGGACTACCTGCGACACATGGCGCGCTCGTTGCCGACTGGCGTGCGGCCTGAGCGCTTCGAGGTAGTCGTGAGCCTCACGTCGCTCTCGCGCCACCGACGGGTACGGCTGCGCGTGCAGGTGCCTGAGACCGACGCCCGCGTGGAGACGCTCTTTCACGTCTATCCAGGGACCGAGGCGATGGAGCGGGAGGCCTTCGACATGTTCGGCGTCTCCTTCGAGGGGCATCCCGACATGACCCGGATCCTCATGCCCGAGGACTGGGAGGGGCACCCATTGCGCAAGGACTTCTCGGTGGGGCGCGTGCCGGTCCAGTTCAAGGAAGCACCGGGCCCCAGGTGAGCGGGTCGTCCCGTCGCGCGGGCAAGACGGCGCCCGCCGAGAAGGCCGCCGCCCCCGCTCCGGCCGAGCGCGGCGCGCCCGGCGGAGCCGCGGAGCTCGAGGAGCGGCACTTGTTCGACGAGAGACTTGTAGAGGAGACGAGCGAGGGGCCCCAAGGACTCACGGATCGTTCTTTGACCACCGCCGACGAGCTCGCCATCGAGACAGGCGCCGTGCTCCGACTGCCCGAGGGCGTCGTGGTCGACTCTGGTGACGTGGACGTCGAGATCGACGACGACGAGACCATGATCATCAACATGGGACCCCAGCACCCGTCGACGCACGGAGTGCTGCGGATCATGCTCGAGCTCGACGGAGAGACCGTCACGCGCTCCAAGCCGGTCGTCGGCTACCTGCACACGGGCATGGAGAAGACGGGTGAGGAGCTCACCTACGTCCAGGGCGCCACCAACGTGACGAGGATGGACTACCTGTCGCCTTTGCACAACGAGCTCGTCTACTCGCTCGCAGTGGAGGAGCTGCTCGGGATCGAGGTGCCGACGCGGGCGACGTGGATTCGCATGCTCATGAGCGAGCTCAATCGCATGTCATCTCACATCATGTGGACCGCCACCAACGGGATGGATCTCGCCTCTACGTCGATGATGATCTATGGCTTCCGCGAGCGGGAGCTGATCCTCATGTTCTTCGAGAAGGTCACCGGCCTCCGGATGAACCACAACTACATACGCCCCGGCGGCGTGGCCGCGGATCTGCCCGACGGTTGGCAGGATGACGTTGCCGCCATCGTCGACACCATTCCCGGCCGCCTGGACGAGTACGACGAGCTCCTCACCGGCCAGCCGATCTTCCGGCAGCGCTGCGAGGGTGTCGGTATCATCCGCCCCGAGCTGGCGCTTGCCCTTGGGGCAACCGGTCCCATCCTGAGAGCATGCGGCGTGCCCTGGGATCTGCGCCGCGATATGCCCTATCTCGCCTACGGCGAGGTCGACTTCGACGTCATAGTGGGCACCGTCGGCGACACCTTCGACCGGTACGCCGTGCGTTTGAACGAGATCCGCGAGTCGTGCCGGATCGTCCACCAGATCCTCGAGAAGCTCCCGACGGGCGACTACCGGACCCAGGACAAGAAGCTCACGCCGCCGCCGCGAGCCCGAATTGACGAGTCGATGGAAGCGCTCATCCATCACTTCAAGATCTTCACCCGCGGCTTCGAGGTGCCTCCAGGGGAGGTCTACACGGCGGTCGAGTCGCCGCGGGGCGAGCTCGGCTGCTATCTGGTGGCCGACGGCAGCGCCAAGCCTTACCGGCTCCACATCCGGGCGCCTAGCTTCGTCAACCTGCAGTCGCTTGCTGCGATGCTCCGCGGCGGGCTCATCGCCGACGCCATCGCCGTGATCTCGTCGATCGATCCGGTCATGGGTGAGGTGGACCGCTGATGGCGGCGCTCAGCACCGACGTCCTGAGGCGCGCCGAGGCCGTCGTCGGGCTGTACCCCGAGGCGCGTTCGGCTCTGATCCCGCTCTGCCACCTCGCCCAGGCGGAAGAGGGCTACCTGAGCGAGGAGGCGATGGAGGAGATCGCCAGACTCTGCGGCGTCACGCCCGCCGAGGTGCGGGGGACGGCGAGCTTCTACGACATGCTCCACACCGAGCCGGTCGGGCGCCACGTGATCGCCGTGTGCACCAACATCGCCTGCTTGCTGGCCGGTGCCTACACACTGCTCAGCCACGCCGAGGAGCGCCTCGGGGTGCGCGTCGGCCAGACCACCGGCGACGGCGAGCTCACCCTCGAGGAGGCCGAGTGCCTGGCCGGGTGCGACGAGGCCGTTTGCGTGCAGGTGAACCACCGGTTCTTCGGCCCGGTCGACGAGCTCGCCTTCGACGAGCTCGTAGAAGACCTGCGTGCCGGTCGCCTCGAAGGCACGGTGCCACCCCACGGCGTGCTCTGCCGGGTCGAGCGCACCGTCGGCCTGAAGGCGCCGCGTCGGTCCGATGCGACAGGTGAGCAAGGGGCGCAGACCCCCTCCGCAACGCCCGACAAGGGCGGCGCCAAGTCCAAGGGCACCACGTGATCACCGACGCGCCCAGGATCGTCACGTCACGCCTCGGCTACGAGGACTCCCACACCCTCGAGCGCTACCTCGCCACCGGCGGCTACTCGGCCCTGCGAAAGGCGCTTTCGATGTCGCCAGAGGCGGTTCATGACCAGGTCAACACGGCCAGCCTCCTCGGGCGCGGCGGGGCCGGCTTTCCCGCGGGCCGGAAGTGGTCGATGCTGGCCAAGGCGGACGCCACCTACCTCGTCGTGAACGGCGACGAGAGTGAGCCGGCGACCTTCAAGGACCACCTCCTCATCGAGCGCGATCCCCACCAGATCATCGAGGGGACGATCATCGCCGCCTACGCCATCGGTGCCCGGCAGGCCTTCATCTACTGCCGGGGTGAGTTCGCCCTCGGGCTCGAGCGCCTTGGCGCAGCGGTCAACGACGCCTACGCCCACGGCGCCCTTGGCGAGGACATCTTCGGGTCGGGATGGGGAATCGACGTCGTCGTGCACCCCGGGGCGGGCGCCTACATCTGTGGCGAGGAGACTGCCCTTATCGAGTCGCTCGAGGGCAAGAGGGGCTTCCCGCGGATCAAGCCGCCCTACTTCCCCGCCGCCATCGGCCTGTACGGCGCGCCGACGGTGGTGAACAACGTCGAGACGATGTCGAACCTGCCGTGGATCGTGTTGGAAGGGGGAGGGGCTTTCGCTGCTTTGGGGCACGGATCCTCGACGGGGACGCGTCTTTTCGCCCTCTCGGGGCACGTGCGCCGCCCGGGCCATTACGAGCTCGAGATGTCCAAGGTGACCTTCCGCGATCTCATCTACGACCCCTCGCTCGGAGGCGGCATACGGGGCGGCCGTGAGCTCAAGGCCTTCATCCCGGGGGGCGTCTCGGCTCCCTGGTTCTTCGAGGAGCACCTCGACATCGGGCTGGACCAGGACGCCGTGGCGGCGGCCGGCTCGATGCTCGGCTCCGGGTCGATCGTCGTCATGGACGAGAGCGCCTGCGCCGTGCGGGCCGCCTGGCGGATCTCCCGCTTCTTTCACCGCGAGACCTGCGGCCAGTGCACCCCCTGCAGGGAGGGCGCCGGCTGGATCGACAAGATCCTGCGCCGCATCGAGGACGGCTACGGCCGGGAGGAGGATCTCGACCTCGTCCTCGATGCCTGCGACAACATCGCTCCGGGTCTCAGCTGGCCGCCGAAGCAGACGACGATCTGTGTGCTCGGACCCTCGATCCCGTCGTCGATCGTGTCGGGCATCGGGCGGTTCCGCGACGAGTTCCTCCTCCACGTGAAGGAGGGCGGTTGCCCCTTCCCACCCGACGAGGTGCGCCACCGTGCCTGAGCAGACGGCACCCTCGAACGGCGCGCCGACGATCGTGCTCGACGGACGCAGCGTCAAGGCGCGCCCGGGCGAGCTCATCATCGACGCCGCCGAGCGCCACGGCGTCTACATCCCCCGCTTTTGCTACCACCCCCGCATGAAGCCGGTCGGCATGTGCCGCATGTGCCTGGTGGAGGTGTCGAGCCCACGGGGCCCGAGCCTGCAGCCTGCCTGCTTCGTGCAGGTGGCCGATGGCCAGGAGGTGACGACGGAGTCGCCGGCGGCCCGAAAGGCCCAAGAGGGCGTGCTCGAGTTCCTGCTCGTGAACCACCCGCTCGACTGTCCCGTCTGCGACAAGGGCGGCGAGTGCCCCCTCCAGGACCAGGCGATGTCGCACGGGCCCGGCGAAAGCCGCTTCGTCGAGGAGAAACGTCACTGGGCGAAGCCGATCGTCCTCGGCCCACTCACCCTCTTGGACCGGGAGCGCTGCATCCAGTGCGCCCGCTGCACCCGCTTCCAAGAGGAGATCGCCGGCGAGCCTCTCATCGATTTCTTCGCCCGCGGCGATGCCATCGAGGTGGCCGTGTTCCCCGAGCGCCCCTTCACGTCGTACTTCGCCGGCAACACCATCCAGATCTGCCCCGTCGGAGCGCTCACGTCGGTGCCCTACCGGTTCGTCTCCCGGCCGTGGGACCTCGAGCAGGCCGAGACCACGTGCACCTACTGCTCTTTTGGATGCCGGGTGGCGATGCAGTCCTCGGCCGGGAGGATCGTGCGCTTTCTCGGCATCGACTCCGAGCCGGTCAACCAGTCGTGGCTGTGCGACCGCGGCCGCTACGGCTTCGAGGCCGTGCAGGCATCCTCTCGCCTCGTCGAGCCGCTTGTCCGGCGCGAGGGGAAGCTAGTTCCCACCCCGTGGCACGAGGCGCTGCGCGACGCCGCCGCCGGTATCCGCCAGGCGATCGCCGACCACGGGCCGACATCGGTCGGCATCGTGGGGGGCTCCCGCCTTGCCAACGAGGACGCCTACGCCTGGTCGAAGCTGGCCCGCGCCGTCATCGGGACCGACAACGTCGACGCCCAGCTGGACGACGGCCTGCCCGCCGCAGCCGTCCTCGGCCTGCCGAGAGCGACGATCGCGAAGGCGTGCACGGCAAGGGCGGTGGTGGTGCTCGCGGGGGACCTGCACGAAGAGCTGCCCGTCTTGTACCTGCGGCTTCGGACCGCGGCCGTGCACGGCGGCGTGCCGCTCGTCGAGATCTCGCCGGTGCCGACGCCGCTCGCCTCTGTGGCTGCAGCGGCGGTGACCTACCGGCCCGGAGACGCCGCCGCCGCCGCCCGTGCTCTCGTGGCGGAACATCTCGATCGGCCGTCGGCAGCTCTCGAGCTCGGCGCCGCCGCCGCCGGCCAGCTCGAGGC
>JBOGHY010000044.1:0-4259 GCA_050742375.1 Acidimicrobiales bacterium
GTGTCCGCCACCACGCGTAGCGGGCAGACCTCGACGGTGAGGAAGGACCGCACGTGCTCGCTGAAAGCCTCGAGCAGGTCGGTCGTCTGGTAGCCGGCGTCGCCCTCGACCGGTCGGGCGGCCCGCGTCGCCGCCTTGGCGGGGTCGGCGCCGTAGAGGCGCTCTGCCGCCTCTCGGATCTCGTTGAGCCCGGTCTCCTCGCCGATCGGGCGTGCTCCGGCGAGGCAGCACTTGATGCCGTTGTAGGCGGCCGGGTTGTGCGACGCCGTGAGGACGGCGCCCGGCAGGTCGAGGCGGCCGGAAGCGAAGTAGAGCATGTCGGTCGAGACGAGGCCGGCGTCGAGCACCTCGAGCCCGGCGTCGAGCACCCCTGCGGCGAAGGCGGCGGACAGCTCGGGGCCCGAGGACCGCATGTCGCGGCCGATGACGACGCCGCTCGCCCCCCGCTCGGCGACATACCCTGCGAAAGCCCCTCCTATCCCCCACACCATCGGTGCATCGATCTCCCCCGGCACGCGACCACGGATGTCGTAGGCCTTGAAGACGGTCGAGTAGCGCGCGGCGGCTGCGTCGGCTGGCGCGGGCGGGGACATGGCGATCCGGGAGCCTACCTGTCGGCGCCCGGCGTCCAGAGGGCCCGGCGAGCTCAGTGGTGCAGCGCGTAGTAGATGACCGTCACGGCGTTGAATGACATGTGGGCCACCATGCCGGGCCCGAGGCGACCGGTGCGCCAGGCGAGGTACCCGAGCACCACCCCGAAGCCGGCCAGGCCGATGAACTCCAGCTCCTCGAAGTGCACGGCCGAAAAGACGAGAGCGGTCACCACGATGGCGACCGCCGGTCCGCGCCGGCCGCCGAGGGGAGCGAGGCGGCCGAGGAGCGCCCGCAACCACAGCCCGCGGAAGAAGAGCTCCTCGACTACGGGGCTCCCGACGCAGACGAGGAGCGAGAGCACGACGAGGCCGGCGCCGCCGACACCGCCGAAGAGCTGGTGGGTGGGGTGGTCGAGCTGCTGGCTGAGATTTCGGACGAAGGGTCGCAGCGGCAGCTCGAGGATGGGAACGAGAACAAGTTGGGAGGCCACGCCGACGGCGATGCCGAGCGGCAGGTCGACGAGCGGGCGAATCGACAGACCGAAGTCGCGCCGGACGCTTCCGCTCCCGGCCAGCTGCGGCTCGAGGCCCGCTTTGCCGGCCGGGCCATGCAGCCGGCTGGCGGCGATCACGGCACCGACGAAGCCGACCCACAAGAGCACGAGGCTCAGGATCTCGGCGCCGTAGCCAGTAGCGACGTGCGGACCACGGCGCAACGAGGCGTACACGCTGACGCCGACAAGCGACAGTAGAAAGCCGGCGGCGATCCCAACGAGCGCCTCCCCCAGCCCGAATGGATTACCGCGCGCCCTCGTGTCAGCGCTCGCCCCGGGACGCGTCCCCGGCGCGTGCGCGTCGCGACTCTCGATCGGCCCTCCTTCTGAGCCCACGCCGGGAGCGTCCCCGGCCTGCCCGGACCTGGTCAAGCCCGAAGCGATGTCTGTTCAGCGTGCGTGCCCGCCTACGATATGCACGTGAGCCGCAATCCCCAGGATCTGCGCCCCGGCGGGTCGGGCGGGCCCGGCGGGCCCGGACGCCCCGGACCCGGCGGGCCGGGGCGTCCCGGGCAGGGCGCCAGCGACCAGCCCTGGCGATGGGCGATCGCTCTCGTTTTCATCGTGATCCTCGTTCTGGCGCTCTCGTCGGTGTTCCACACCTCCAGCTCAAAGCCGCTCAGCTACAGCCAGTTCATCAAGGACGCCGGCAACCACGAGGTGTCGACGGCGACGTGGAACAACACCAACGGCGTCATCACCGGCAAGCTTTCGAACGGCAGCTCCTACTCGACCACGGGCCCGGTCAGCCCGTCAGACACGCTCATCAACACCCTGCAGAAGACGGACAGGATCACCCTCAACTTCTCCTCGCCGTCGAGCGGGCTGCTCGACGACCTTCTCATCTACATCCTCCCACTCATCTTCGTGATCGCCTTCTTCGTCTGGCTCCAGCGCCGGGCTCAGGGCCAGATGTCGGGGATCATGTCGATCGGCCGCTCGCGGGCCAAGCTCTACACGACCGAGCGCCCGCGCACGACCTTCAGCGACGTAGCCGGCTACCAGGGCGTGAAGCAGGAGATCAGCGAAGTCGTCGACTTCTTGAAGTCCTCGGCGCGCTTCCGGGACATAGGCGCCCGCGTGCCGAAGGGCGTCCTTTTGGTCGGTCCCCCCGGCACCGGAAAGACGCTCCTCGCCCGCGCCGTCGCCGGCGAGGCGGGCGTGCCCTTCATGTCGGTGAGCGGATCGGACTTCATGGAGATGTTCGTCGGAGTGGGCGCCAGCCGGGTCCGCGACCTCTTCCAGACGGCCCGCAAGCAGGCGCCGGCCATCATCTTCATCGACGAGATCGACTCGATCGGGCGCAAGCGGGGCGCCGGCCTCGGCGGCGGGCACGACGAGCGCGAGCAGACCCTCAACCAGATGCTCTCGGAGATGGATGGCTTCGATCCTGCCGAGGGCGTGGTCATCATGGCGGCCACCAACCGCCCGGACATCTTGGATCCCGCCTTGTTGCGACCGGGACGCTTCGACCGCCAGATCGTCGTGCCCCTCCCCGACCTGGAGGAGCGTCTCCCGATACTCCAGGTCCACTGCCGCGACAAGAGGATCAGCGACGACGTCGACCTTTCGATCGTCGCCCGGGGGACCCCGGGCATGAGCGGAGCGGAGCTTGCCAACCTCGTGAACGAGGCGGCCTTGCACGCCGTGCGGCGCAACAGCCAGTGGGTCCAGATGAGGGACTTCGATGCCGCCCGCGACCGGGTGATCATGGGCCAGCCCCGCGAGTCGATGGCGCTCTCTGACGACGAGAAGGAGCGAGTCGCCTACCACGAGGGCGGTCACGCCGTCCTCGCCTACGTGCTCCCCCACGCCGACCCGCTCCTCAAGGTGAGCATCATCCCGACCGGAATGGCGCTCGGTGTCACCCAGCAGCTCCCAGCCGAGGAGCGTCACATCTATCCCCGCCAGTACATCGAGGACTCCCTCGCCGTCCGCATGGGAGGGCGCGTCGCCGAGAGGATCGTCTACGACGGTCTCTCCACCGGGGCGAGCGACGACCTGCAGCGCAACACCGAGCTCGCCCGCAAGATGGTCCGCGAGTGGGGCATGTCCGAGCGCATCGGTCCAATGGCATGGGGTTCGCAGGGCACGGTCTTCCTCGGCGAGGACCTGATGCACAGTCGCGACTACTCAGAGGACACGAGCCGCGTCGTCGACCAGGAGATCGAACGCATCCTGCGCGAGGCCGAGGACTACGCCGAGCGAATGCTGCGCGAGCACCACGCCGGACTCGAGTCGGTCGCCCGAGCGCTGCTCGAGCGCGAGACGATCGACGGCCGCGAGATCGCCCGCCTGGTCGACACCGCCTACGGGCGTGCCGTGCATGGCGAGGTCGCCACCGCCGACGACGGGGCGCCCCGCTACGCGACGGCACTGGTGGGAGGCGGCGAGGTGCCGGCGGTCGGCGCCGGGGCGGCGGCGCTGCCGGGAACAGGCCCGCCCGCCGTGCTGGGCTCTGGCCCCGTCCCGGTCGGCGGGAGCCCTCCCGGGCCTCCTTCCGTGCCGCCCCGCGCGGCACCGGGTCCACAAGTCCCCCCCACGCCGCCGCCGCCCGGGGCGACCCGCAACGGCTCGGCTGGACCGCCCTAGCCTTGCCTTAGCCTCAGGGAGCCGCCGGTATCCCCGGTGCCGTGCTGACGGCGCCGGCGACGACGCTCCGGGCGGCCCGAGAGCTAGAGCTCCGCCGCAGGGTGTCGTGCGGGATGAGGACCTGCTCGGCTACGACCGAGCCCGACGCCTGGAGAGACAGTGCGAACTGGCTGGCGTCGGCGAGGCTTAAAGCGATCGGGACGACGACCGAAGCGCCCGACGGCACGCTGAAAGAGCCGAGCACGGGCTCTCCATCGCCGGCTCCGGCGGAGCCGGCAACACCGTTATCGGCAGAGCCGGTCGAACCCGGCGGTGGGGTGCCGCTAGGTGCCAGCTCGTACATGGTCACCCGAACCGGCCGCCGGGCGACGTTGGCGACGAGGATCTCGTCCGAGACCGCAGAGAGCGACGTCGCGCCGGGGAGAACCCAGGTCGCAGAGGCCGTTCCTGGCGGAGAGGCCACCGAGATCTCGGGGGTGGCGCCCGGCAGCGCCAGCGTCGAGAGCTGCGCCACGACGAC
>JBOGHY010000045.1:0-6036 GCA_050742375.1 Acidimicrobiales bacterium
GGGCGACCGTGCTCCCGGTCGAGCCCGAGGCGGCCCCCAGCCTGCACGCGGCGGTGTCCGCTGGGAGGTCGGTCCCCGTCGAGGTGGCCGGGGTCGCCATCGACAGCCTTGGCGCCCGCTACGCCGGCACAATCGCCCCCTCGGTCGCCCTCGCGGCAGGTGTCCGTCCCCTGCTCGTCACCGAGGAGGCCATCTCGAACGCCCGGCGTCTCCTTTGGGAGCAGCTCCGGATACTCGCCGAACCGGGAGGCGCCACCGCCCTGGCCGCCATCGTCGGGGGCGCCTATGTGCCGCAATCGGGCGAGACCGTCGTCATCGTCGTGTCGGGAGGCAACTCGTCCTCGCTGCCGACGGACGAGCCCACGCCACCGGCGACCGACTAGGGCCGGCCAGTCGCTGACGAGCGCTCGTGGTCCAACAGGAGCTGCTTCAGCTCGACGCCGCCCCCGTAACCGGTGAGGCTTCCGTCGGCACCGATGACTCGGTGGCACGGTAGGACGATCGGCAGAGGGTTGCGCCCGTTGGCAGCACCGACGGCCCGAGACGCCCCCTTGTGACCGATGCGAGCTGCGAGCGAGCCGTAGCTCTCGGTCTCGCCGTAGCCGATGTCGTCGAGGGCGAACCACACGCGGCGCTGGAAGTCGGTGCCGGCCGGGTCGAGCGGGAGCGAGAAAGCGCGCAGGCGATGATCGAAGTAGGCCGCGAGCTGGCGCCCTGCCTCCTCGACCGCCGCTGCCGAGCCGTCGGCGGCGGCATCGGCAGGATCGAGGGAGACGGGATCGAACGAGCTCGGAAGGCCGATCAGTCGAACGGCGTCGTCGTCGCCGGCGATCAGCATGTCACCGACCGGCGTGCCAAGGATCCTCCACTGCCGGCGGGGCGCGGATCCCCCCGGTGCTCCGGCACCGGGCTCGGCTCGGGAACGAGCACGGGTCTCGGGATGTAGGCGGGTCGGGGACGTTGTCATGAGATTCTCCTTTGCAAGCGATCGGAGGAGCAGGCTGCCAGAGCTGCCGGCTCTTCTGAGGGAAGTGCCGACCACAGGTACTGCGCGGCGTAGGCCCGGTACGGCCGCCATGCCCGGGAGATGACAGCGGCCTCCTTCGGACTTGCGGGCAGCCTGAGCCGCTCGAGCGCCCGGCGGATACCGAGGTCGCTCGGCAGGAAGGCGTCGGGGTCGGCGAGAGCCCGCATGCGGACGTAGGCGACCGTCCAGGCGCCGATGCCCGGCAGCGAGCGCATGGACGAGGTCACGGCCTCCCGGTCGGCGCCGGGGTCGAGGTGCAGCCTCCCGCTCGCGACGAGCTCGCAGAGGCCAATGAGGGCTCGCCCGCGGGCCTTCGGCATCGGGAGCTCGTCTGGAGACAACCCGGCGAGGACCTGCGAGGTCGGAAAGTGGCGGGCGACCGATCCAACCGGCGCCGCAACGTCAGCGCCGAACTGCGCCACCAGACGAGCTGCCACGGTGCGAGCGCCGGCAACGCTCACCTGCTGGCCGATCACGGCCCTCGCAGCGAGCTCGTCTCCGTCGGTCGTGCCAGGTATGCGCAGCCCGGGGTGAGCTGTCACTGCCGCGCCGATGACGGTGTCGGCGCCGAGTGCCTCGACTACGGCGGCGGGATCCGAGTCGAGGTCGAGGAGGTGCCGGACGCGCCGCACGGCGGCCGGCAGATCTCTCAAGTTGGACAGGCTCAGCTCGCAGGAGAGGGAATCGCCGTCTCCGGCGCGGACCGTGGCGACGGCGGAGCCGTGAGGAAGCCACATCGACCGGCGGTAGTAGCTGGCATCACCCTCCTCGGCGCCCGGCACGGCGCGGGTGGCGAGAAAGGAGAAGACCTGTCCGAGTGGTAGAGGGGCGCGGTAGGCGAGGCGGAGCCTCACGCGGCCGGGCGCGCCGGAGAGGCCGGGGATGCCGGAGACGCCGGGGATGCCGACGGGCGCACGCTGCCGCCGGGCGATCGTCTGCTCCGCCCGCCGGGCTCGATGTCGCAATGCCGTCGGGGTCTCCCCGTAGACGGTGTTGATCGTGTCGTTGAACTGCCGGACGCTCCCGAAGCCTGCCGCAAAAGCGACTTCGGCTGACTTGAGCGTCGTCGTCTCGAGCAGGATCCGCGCCGTCTCGGCGCGCTGGGCACGGGCGAGCTCGACAGGCCCGGCCCCGAGCTCCGCCACCAGAAGACGCTGCAGCTGCCGTGAGCTGTAGCCGAGGCGGCGGGCGAGTCCGGCAACGCCCTCTCGGTCCACGACACCGTCGAGGATCGAAAGGACCGCCCTGCCGACGACGTCTCCGCGGCGGTTCCACTCCGGCGAGCCTGGAGAGGCATCGGGCCGGCAGCGCTTACATGCCCGGAAACCGGCCCGCTGCGCACCGGCTGCCACCCGGAAGAACCGCACCCGGTCGCGCCTGGGCAGGACCGAAGGGCAGCTCGGCCGGCAGTAGATGCGGGTCGTAGTGACGCCAACGAAGAACCAACCATCAAAGCGGGCGTCACGGGCGGAGAGGGCCCGGTAGCAGAGATCACCGTCCAGTGCCGTCGCCTCAGACGGTCCCGCCACCTCGCGGTCGACCACCTCGCCCCCGGCGCTGTGCTGGCCCATGCCGGCCAGTATGGCGGTTGGCAGTGTCAATGTCTGGCGGTTTTCGGACATCCAGGTCGAACGCCCGAGACACAAAAGAGCGATTCCGAGCTCCGGCGGCGTAGAGGGGGACATCGCCGCCGGAGCATCCGGAACCTGTAGCCGCCCTTGGGCGGCGCGCCGGGCCGGCCGCTGTCAGGCGGCCTGCCGGGCTGCGAGGTGGCCGCCGATGCCGACCGTGCCGAAGTTGACGGCGTCACGCCGATTGAGCACCGAGATGCCCATCGTGAGACCGCCGAGGATGGCGAGCACCACTCCCGGGCCGAGCGAGTAACCCACCCAATAGGCGAGTTCGAGCAACGGCGAAGCCGAGGCGAAGACGTGGTGTCCAGCCTCGAGCACAGGCCATGCGAGCGGCCCGATCACGAACCAGGCCCCGCACAACGCCGTCACGAGGCCGAAGAACCACGGCAGCGTCGTGGGCAGCCGGTGGCTCACGCTCGGGCCTTGCGTCATCGTCAGCAGCCCCATGAGAACAGCGGCCGCACCTGGCACCAGGAAGAGCAGGGAGTGAGTGAGGTTCCAGGTCCAGCCGGGATAGCCGGTACCAAAAAAGCCGAAGAGAGGCCCGACATAGGGAACGATGCCTCCCCAGGCGCCAAAGAGCATGGCGAGCAACCCGATCATGGCGACGCTGGCCCCGCCACCGAAACGCTGGTGGACGGCGACCGGCGCCACCGCCACGGGCGCCGCCGGTGCGGCGGCCGCCACAGGCGCCGCCGCCGGCTCGACTAACTGCGGCTCCGTGTAGGAGCCCTCCACGTCTCTGGCAACACGCTGTTGACGTCGGATCACTTGGAAAACCTCCGGTCAATGCTTGGCTTGGCCCCCAGGCGCACCGAGGCGGCCGAGGGACTTCTGTCACCAGTGGAGTTACCCAATCACGCGATTCGCCATGCGCCGGTATCGTCTGAAGAGCGACCGCGGAGATCGCCGAGCAGGTCGCACGAATCGGGAGAGAGCCATGACCACCCTTTTCACCCCGGCCGAGACGATTGTCGAGGCGACCGATCCCCTCGACCTCGAGGCGGTGGACGCCATCGAGCTCTACGTGGGCAACGCTCGCCAGGCGGCCCACTACTACCGCAGCGGATGGGGCTTTCGACCGCTCGCCTACGCAGGACCCGAGACCGGGGTCCGGGACCAATGCTCGTACGTTCTCGAGCAGGGGAGCCTGCGTTTCGTGCTGACGTCGTCGCTTCGCGAGGGGAGCGAGGTGGCTCGCCACGTGGCCCGCCACGGCGACGGCGTGAAGGACATCCTCCTCCGGGTCGCCGACGCCGGCGGAGCCTTCTCCGAGGCCGTACGCCGGGGAGCCGTGCCTGTGCGGAGCCCGCACGAGGACAAGGACGAGCACGGCCTCATAAGGCGCGCCACGATCGCCGCCTACGGGGAGACCGTGCACACCTTCGTCGAGCGCGTCGACTACCACGGACCTTTTGCCCCCGGCTTCGTAGAACGCCCCTCTCCTCCCGACGACCTGCTCCCCGACCCGGAGCTTCGGGCCTTCGACCATTCCGTCGCCAACGTCGAGCTCAACCGGATGAACCTCTGGGTGGAGTTCTACGAGAAGGTCCTCGGCTTCAGCCTCATCCAGGGCTTCACCGACGAGGACATCTCGACCGAGTACTCCGCCCTCATGAGCAAGGTCGTCTCGGACGGGGAGGGGCGCATCAAGTTCCCCATCAACGAGCCCGCCCCTGGCAAGAAGCGCTCGCAGGTGGACGAGTACCTCGACTTCTACGGCGGCCCGGGGGTCCAGCACATCGCCATCGCCACCGACGACATCGTCTCGTCGGTGCGGGCGCTTCAGGCCCGGGGTGTCGACTTCATGCGGGTGCCCGACACCTACTACGACGAGCTGAGCGGCCGCTTCGAGGATCTCCACCTCGACGTCGGCGCCTTGTGCCGCCACGGGATCCTCGCCGACCGCGACGACGAGGGGTACCTGTTGCAGATCTTCTCCCAGATGAACCAGGACCGTCCCACGGTCTTCTTCGAGCTGATCGAGCGGCACGGCTCGAAGGGCTTCGGGAACGGCAACTTCAAGGCGCTCTTCATTGCCCTGGAACGCGAGCAGGAACGCCGGGGCAACCTGTGACCCCGTTCCTCTGCGGGCGGGCGCCGCCGCACCGGCCGATGACCCGCGCCGCAGAGGCGATCCGCCTGCCCGGCTCGGTGCGCTGATGCCCCACTACCGCCGCGCCGGCGAGATCCCGCGCAAGCGCCACACCCAGTTCCGTGACGGCTCCGGGGCCCTGTACACCGAGGAGCTCATGAGCAGCAACGGCTTCTCCGAGGAGAGCTCGCTGCTCTACCACCGCTTCGCCCCGAGCGCCATCACCGCCGCCTGGGAGGTGCCCGCAGAACCCGAACGCCTCGGCGCCAACCGGCCCGTCATGCCAAGGCACTTCCGCCTGCACGACTGCAAGACCGGTGGCGACGCCGTCACCGGGCGGCAGCTCCTCCTCGCGAACGAGGACGTGCGGATCTCCTATGTGGCCGCCGCCGAGACGAGCCCGCTCTACCGCGACGCCACAGGCGACCAGGTCGTCTACGTCGAGACGGGTGCGGTCCGCGTCGAGACCGTGTTCGGCGTCGTCGAGCTCGAAGAGGGCGACTACCTGGTCATCCCGACGCACACCACCCACCGCTTCGTGGTCGGTCCCGGCGACAAGGGACCGGGCGGCCCGGAGCCGGGCGCCGTCCGGTTGCTCATCATCGAGGCGGCCGGCCACGTCCAAGCCCCCGCCCGGTACCTGTCGACACGGGGACAGCTGAAAGAGGGTGCGCCCTACTCCGAGCGGGACCTGTTCGGTCCGACCGAGCCGCTTGTGGCCGAGCCGGCAGGCGGCTCGGTCGAAAGCGAGGTCCTGGTCCGCACCCGCTCCGGCATCACCGGCTACCGCTATGCCACGCACCCCTTCGACGTGGTCGGTTGGGACGGCTGCCTGTACCCGTGGGGGCTTTCCATTCACGACTTCGAGCCGATCGTCGGCCGCGTGCACCAGCCGCCGCCGGTGCACCAGACCTTCGCCGGCCCAAACTTCGTCGTGTGCTCGTTCGTCCCGCGGCCCTTCGACTTCGACCCTGCCGCCGTTCCCATTCCCTACGCGCACGCGAACGTCGACTCCGACGAGGTCCTCTTCTACGTCGGCGGCGACTTCATGAGCCGGGCGGGATCTGGGATCGGCAAGGGATCGGTCTCGCTCCACCCGAGCGGGTTCGTGCACGGCCCGCAGCCCGGAAGCGTCGAGGCGGCGCTCGGCCAGCCCGCCACCAAGGAGCTTGCGGTGATGGTCGACACCTTCAACCCGCTCCTGCTCGCCCAGGCGGCGGTTGACGTCGAGGACGACGCCTACCCCTGGACCTGGGCCCGAAAAGACTGAGCTCGCCGCC